>JAAZGF010000074.1 GCA_012511375.1 Candidatus Dojkabacteria bacterium
AATGACTTTAATACATTATTAAGTACTATTTGTACTTTTGTAGTTGTTTCTCTTCTTCTTTTTGCATTCTCCCGTTTTCTTAAATTACCTCTTAAAGCTGATGATACTGAAGGTCCAGAGATAGTTGATTGGGCTATAATGCCAGATTCTATTAATAGTGATGATGCAGAAGTTGATATTACTTTTTATGTAAGAATAAAGGCTGAGGAAGGACTTGAATCATTCACGACTTCAAGTTTCGTTGCTCAAAAAGCTGAGGGAAAATCTATTTCCTTTCTTCTTCAGTTAATGACAGAGATAGACGAAGAAGGGGGTGGATGTATAGTGCCAGAGGGATTTAATTTTAATGTTGAGGAATTGGTTGGCTGTGGTGATGAATTTGATGGTATATACTCTGCCTCTATGAAGTTACCGCGGTACTCTGTTGATGGTGATTGGTTAGCATCAGGTGAAATTAAAGATACTGATGGAAATATATTAAGGTTTGAAGATTTGGAAGAAAAGGATCGTCCCTATTTTACTAATAATGCAACTAATTTTGATATTACTCCTCCTGTAATAAAGAGTTTGGTTGTAGATAAGACAAGTTTTGATACTAGCGAAGGACCTGCTACTATTACAATTACAATGGAGTTAGAGGATGAGCGCTCAGGGATAGATACAGGTGAGTATAAATCAATATTTCATTTCCATCCTGTTTTAGAATGGGGAAGTTCTCTTCACTCAAATGGGTTAAAGCCAGTAGAAGGAGAGGAAGGCTTTTTTACAACCGAAATCATTATTCCGAAAGGTAGTAAACCAGGCTTCTGGACTTTTGCAAGTGGGACAATATCGGATTTAGCTGGTAATGAAGCGTACATAGATTTTTCTAAATATATAGAGGAAAAGTACTTTGCTAATACCGCTATCTCTAGTGAGGTTACAATAGAGGGTATGTGGTGGTTAGAGGGTCAGTCTTTATCATCCGTCTCTTACGAAGGAGCAACTAAGGTGACTTCTTCTTGGCCAAGTGTAGTAATCATATTCCAGGAAGGTACAATTGTTACAAAACAGGGAGGTGGGAATTTTGGAATACATAGGATGGTTAGTGAAAGCTATATAACTGAGAAATACAAAACATTAGCAGAACTACTAACAGAAGCTAATGAGAAATTAGAAGCAGATATAAAGAAATGTCATGAATCAGAAGGGTGTGTTGCAGAAGAGCTAACAGGTAGTGATTTGGTTGGTAATCCAATTAATATTGGGAAAGTAGGTTTACCAGGCTTAGGTCTTTCATTTAGTAAACCTGCAACTATAATATTAGCTGTTGATGAAAAATATCTAGGACAAACTCTTGAGGTTCAAACATTTGATGGTACAAAATGGGTAAAGATTGGTTCATGTTTAGTTAAAACTTTTGACCCTCTTGATCCTTCTGCGGGAGCAGATCCTGAAGGGGAGTACAAATCAGTTTCCTATCCAGGATGTTCCTTCACTACAGATCATGCATCATTCTTCTCTGCAAATGTATTAGGAGCTGAGACAGAGACTGAAAAAGAAGTAGAAAAAGAAGCAGAAAAACTTCCAGGTGTACCTAATACTGGATTAGGAGGTACATCCTCTATCCTTTACAAGTATATTGGATGGATAAGATAAGGGAGAGAAGGCTAACAAAACTACAATTAATTACCATACTATCTCTTGTATGTATCGTTCTTGCTTTAGTTGGCCTGTTCTTACTTTTAAAAGAAGATAAAAGAAATTTAGCCACAGAGAAAAGAATAGATACAGATGGTGTAATTACTTTCTCTGTAGAAGAGCCTGAAGAGAGTGAACCTGAAGAGTATGATGTTGCTCCTGATATGCCTAAAAGGATACTAATTCCCAAAATTACTGTAGATGGATATATTCAATTAGTAGGAATAGATCAAGAGTATAATATTGCTGTACCAAGTAATGTACATCTTGCTGGGTGGTATGTTAATAGTGTTAAGCCAGGAGAGGTAGGTCTTAGTATTATGGATGGACACCGAGATGGTTCCTCTGTTGGTGGTATATTCAGAAATATAGAGAAGCTAGTAAAAGGAGATGATATACAAGTAGAGTATGGAGATGGTAGCATAAAAGATTTTAAGGTAGTAGAGGTAATACAGGTCAGTATAGAGGATGCATTTGACATAATGTATGAGAAGAAAGATTCTGTAGTAAGGCAGTTGAATCTAGTATCCTGTGGAGGAAGGTATTTAAGGGAACAGAAGACTTACGAGGA
>JAAZGF010000075.1 GCA_012511375.1 Candidatus Dojkabacteria bacterium
GGGAGTGTGGATTAATAATATAGGGTTGACAATTATCAAGGGAGAGGATATAATTCTACTAGATCTTTAAGTATATGTGGATATCTTGACTTCTTCCCTTTGTCTGGGGTGTCACAAGCACAGCTGGGCAAGAGGAAGAGGTCAGGATTTCAGTCCTTCTCTTTCTCCTTTTGTTTATACAAACTGAACAAAAAGAGAAGAAGAAGGGGTAAGTATATTAATTATGCTCTTCGATACTTTTTCTTAAGTATAAGGGAAAGAATCCGGGGTCGGTTGGGGCAGTACCGATCCCTTTCTTCTTTATTTCATACGGTTTCAACGATATTTGACATCTTTAAATGATTTCAATATACTTCAAATATCATATGGCTGTATAAGCCCCATATTTTAAATTCCCAAATTAATCCAATGGTTAAAAAGAGTAAAACTATTAAAGAGTACGAGCAGATGAACCTCGCTGAAATACGCGCTATTGCTCAAGACCTTAAGTTAGATGATTTTATGGAGTTAGACAAAAGAGAACTAATTATTGAAATTCTTAAAAAATCTACAACAGATGAAGGCTATGTGATAGTAGATGGTATCTTAGAGGTTGTTAAGGATGGAACTCATGGATTGATAAGAACAGACGGATTATTACCAAGTGATAATGATGTATACATCTCTGGATCTCAGATAAGGAAGTTTAGTCTTAGGACGGGTGATGAGGTGTCTGGTCCTGCAAGACTACCTAAAAACAAAGAGAGATATTTAAGTCTTTTAAGAGTAGATACAGTGTATGGGAAACCTGCCGCAGAGGCAGTCAAGAGACCTTCCTTTAGAAAGTTAACACCTATATTCCCTAAGAAACAAATAAAGCTAGAGACTGATAAAGAACCTATCTCAACAAGAATGATAGACCTTCTTGCACCTATTGGCTTTGGTCAAAGATCTATGGTTGTATCTCCTCCTAAAGCTGGAAAGACCATATTGCTTAAAGATATTGCAGAAGGTATTGCAGTGAATCATCCTAAGGCAAAATTAATAGTAGCATTGATTGCTGAAAGACCTGAAGAGGTTACTGACATGAGGAGATTTGTAAAAGGAGATGTGTTTGCTTCTAACTTTGATGAGTTACCAGAGCATAACTGTAGGGTTGCAGAGATGGCACTTCAAAAGGCTATGAGAATGGTAGAGTGGGGAGAGGATGTAATAATTTTAATGGATAGTATTACTAGACTTGCAAGAGCATACAATATTACTATGCCAACATCTGGAAAGACATTGTCAGGTGGGTTTGATCCTGTAGCTTTGTATCCTCCTAAGAAATTTTTTGGAGCAGCTAGAAACTTCGAAGAGAAAGGTAGCCTTACAATTATAGCTACAGCATTAGTGGATACAGGAAGTAGAATGGATGACTTAGTATATGAGGAATTCAAAGGAACCGGTAATATGGAGCTACATTTAGATAGAAAGCTTGCAAACAGAAGGATATATCCAGCCATTGATGTAATGAACTCTGGAACTAGAAACGAGGAGCTTCTTTTGAGTAAAGAAGTGCTAAATCAATCCTGGAGAATAAGGAGGATGTTAGAAGTTCTTGATTCTAATGAATCTCCAACAGAGGTGTTAATAAGTAGATTAAAGAAGACCAAAAATAACGAAGAATTTCTAGCCACACTGCACGAAGCATAACTTATTGGTATAATATCACAGTATTGTTATTTGTATAAATATTATGGATATTAAAGATTCTTCTGAAAACAAGAGTATTACGGGGCTGAGCTTTAGAGAGATATCATCTAAGAGATTAAATGAGAAATCGCTAGGGAGTGATCTAGAAAGCTTCCTTTTTGTTGATGAGAATATCACTGATCAGAAAAAGTTAAGTACAAGACTAAAAAAGTTTTTCTATAAAGTATATATAAAACAGACAAAAAGGAAGGGTGTATTTGCCTTTCTTTTTTCACTTATAGAATATCTTTATGCGAGGGTAAGGGTTTTAACAATTCTGTTTTCAGTTGTTTTTGATATGGTCTTTAGGTTTTTTGATGATATAAAGAATAATTTTACAAAAAGAATGTTCTGGGGTAGAGGTAATTTCCTTGGATCTACAATACAGGTAGTTGCTTTTGTTTTAATCTTTATATTAGCAATATCATATCTTTACAGAAAGCCAGTTGTAATTGTTGCGAGTGAAGGTCATTTGGATAGGATAGGGGTGGCAGAGACAGACTTGATGGTTATGAATGCTTCTTTAAATACAATGGTGCCTAAGGATAGAGCTAGAAGAGCAACGGAGGAATATATAGTAAAAGGAGGGGATACTCTTAGTATAATTGCAGAGTATTATGGGATAAGTACCGAGTCTATTCTATGGGCAAATAGTATGAAAGATACTGACTATATTAAGCCAGGACAAGTTTTAGAAATTCCTCCTAGTGATGGGGTCTTGGTTACTGTATCTAGTGGAGATACGTTGGCAGGTTTAGCTAAAAAATACGATGCTAATGAACAATCTATAGCGGATTTTAATTGGTTGGATTATCCCTTTACATTAGAACAAGGGGTAAAACTATTTATTCCTGATGGTAAGATGCCTGCTCCTCCCAAGCCTGTTGTTATTGCTTCAACACCATCTTTTGTGTCAAATCAGTATACGAGTGCTGCAGCTTCTGCCTCTGTTGGGGATCCAAATGTAGGAAGGTTTCTTCTTTGGCCTGTTGCCGGTGGGGCCGGGGTAATGTCTCAGGGGTACAAGCCATGGCATATGGCAATAGATATAGCTTCTAGAGATTTGCCCAATATAGTTGCAGCTGCATCAGGTACCGTTATTTTTGCGGGGTGTAGTGGTTACTGTCCTCCATTAGGTGAGACATATGGGGGTTCAGGGTATGCTTGGTCTATACAGATAGATCATGGTAATGGTTATACAACATGGTATGCACATCTTAAGAATATATATGTAAGGTCTGGGCAAGGTGTTGGTGCAGGGGAGGTTATAGGGCAGATGGGTTCCACTGGTCGTTCAACTGGTCCACATGTGCACTTTGAGTTGAGGAGGGGTGTGGCATATGGCTCACAAGTAAATCCATTAGGATATGCTAGTTGGTAACCCCGCCAACCTATAGCTGAAAGGGCAAAAATGAGGGGATATTGTGATATAATGAGGTTGTGGGCTCATAGTTCAGTTGGCTAGAACATCGCATTCGCAATGCGAAGGTCGCTGGTTCGATTCCAGCTGAGTCCATAGTTTTAAGGGCCTGTAGCTCAGTTGGCTAGAGCACATCGCTGGCAGTGATGGGGTCAGGGGTTCGAGTCCCCTCAGGTCCACCAATTCCCTCTTTTGTTAGTATACTTTGTTCATCTTTTAGAAGGTTACACAACACTGTTCCACAAAGTAGATATGCCTTGCTTTCAATACTTTCTTTTTTAATGTAAAATATCCATCATTAATATATACTTAAGTATGGAAATGGAGTACAACCCAAAAGATTTTGAATCAAAATGGCAACAGAGATGGTTTGAAGATCTTTTCTATGAAGCAAAAGATTTTGCAAAAGGAAAAGAAAAGTACTATCTGTTAGCAGAATTTCCATATCCGTCAGGTGATAGTATGCATATGGGGCATACGAGAAATTACTGTATGATGGATACAGTAGCTAGATTAAGGAGAATGCTTGGCCAAAATGTACTTTTCCCTATGGGTTGGGATGCTTTTGGATTACCTACGGAAAACTATGCTATCAAAGTTAAAAGGCCTCCACAGGAGATAACTAAGGAAAATATAGATAATTTTAGGAAACAGCTTAAAAGTCTTGGTTTGAGTTTTGATTGGAGTAGAGAGGTAAATACGACAGATCCTGAATATTACAAGTGGACACAATGGATATTTCTTAAGCTTTATGAAAAAGGTCTTGCATACAAGGCCGAGATGCCTATTAATTGGTGTCCAAAATGTAAGGTAGGGTGTGCTAACGAAGAAGTTATTGATGGGAAGCACGAGAGGTGTGGAACAGAGGTAGGAAAAAAGAATATGAATCAATGGTTTTTGAGAATAACGGAGTATGCTGATAGGTTAGATACTGATTTAGACATGACTGATTATTGGGAGAGTGTTAAGGTCAGGCAAAGAAACTGGATTGGGAAGAAGACTTGGTATGATATTGAGTACGAAATAGAGGGGACAGAAGAAAGGATAAAGGTATCTACCACTAGGCCCGATACACAGTTTGGCTCTACTTTTGTAGTTATAGCACCAGAACATGAGGTTGTTGAAAGATTGAAGAAATATATGAAGAAAGAGATACTGGAAGAGGTTGAGAAATATCAGGAAGAAAGTAGAGAAAAGACAGAACTAGAGAGAATGAGTGAGAAAAGAGAGAAAACGGGTGTTGAAACAGGACTTTTCTGTATAAATAGCATAACTAAAAAGAGACTGCCAATATACCTTGCAGACTTTGTTCTAACAACAGTTGGGACGGGTTGTGTTGTTTCTGTCCCAGCTCATGATAAAAGGGATTTTGAGTTTGCTAAGAAATTTAAAATTCCAGTAATTAGAGTGATAGAAGGTCCTGGAGGTGATAGGGCTGAAGTTAGAACTGTCTCTGATGTGTATGAAGGTGATGGAATACTCTTTAATTCAGGGTTTTTGGATAATTTGACCAGTGAGAAGGCAAAAGAGAAGATAGGAGAGTATATTAGAGCTGAAGGTATAGGAGATGTTGTTGTTAGATATCATTTAAGGGATTGGAATTTCTCAAGACAACACTATTGGGGAGAGCCTATTCCAATAGTATATTGTAAAAAGTGTGGAGAGGTGCCAGTTCCTGAGAATCAACTGCCTGTGGAACTTCCAAAAGTGAAAAGTTACGAACCAACAGAGACAGGAGAATCTCCGTTGGCAAATATTACACAATGGGTGAATACAAGATGTCCGAAATGTGGAGGAGAGGCAAAGAGAGAAACAGATACGATGCCAAATTGGGCAGGATCTAGTTGGTATTACTTGCGATATGTGGACCCTAGGAATTCGGACAAACTCGCTGGTTTGGAGAAAATAAAATACTGGCTACCTGTTGATTATTACGAAGGTGGTCCTGAGCATGTTACTTTACATCTTCTGTATTCAAGGTTTTGGCATAAGTTTTTGTACGATATTGGTGCTGTAACAACACTAGAGCCTTATCAGAAGAGAACAATACATGGCAATGTATTAGGAGAAGATGGATTGAAGATGTCTAAGTCTCGAGGAAATGTAATTAATCCTGATGACTTAGTAGAGAAATATGGGGCGGATGTTACTCGAGCCTATATGATGTTCATGGGTCCATACGAGGGAGATGTGTCCTGGAGTACGGAAGCTATTAACGGAATGAAAAGGTTTGTTTCTAAGTACTACAGGTTCCTGTTATCCTCTTTTGTTGCTGAGGACGTAGAGAGTTCCGAAGAGGTGAGTAAAGCCATTGGAAAATTAATTAAAAAATTAGAAAGAAATATTTTGGGTATAAAATTCAATACGTGCATTTCTAGCCTGATAGAATTTTTAAATGAATTCCATCAAGAGAAAATTTCACAGAAAGATCTAGAAAAACTTTTGATATGTTCAGCTCCTATTTTCCCACACCTTACAGAAGAGATTTGGGAGAAAACAGGGCATGAGTTTAGTGTACATATGCAGAGTTGGCCCAAGGTTGATGAGAGTGCGATAAAAGATGATGTTATTGAGATTCCTGTTCAGATTAATGGGAAGATAAGGGGTAAAATCATTTTACAAACAGGAGCAACACAGAAAGAGGCTGAGGA
>JAAZGF010000076.1 GCA_012511375.1 Candidatus Dojkabacteria bacterium
GAACAGAGGTTCAACAATTCATGCGATACAATTGATACTATTAGAGCAGTTCCTAAGGCAGAGTATGTTTTCGATCATTGGTATGATTCAAAAGGTGATAGGAGTTTTTTTGAGCCAGAGATAACACTACAGTTTGCACAAGTTGAAAGTCAAGGAGATAGTACATTAAGAGCCATATATACGAAGTCAAGAGATTCTATTCCTCCCGTTGTAGAAGATCCAGTAGATGCTAGATGTGGATCGAATGCTAAGACATATGAAGCGACTCAACAGGATTGGCCAACAACAACTAAGGAAGGATTCTGTGCTGTAGGGCAACCAGAACCAGCAGAACCAGTATTTCCATCTGAAGATTCAAGTGTAGCATGGCTTTGTAAGGAAGGTTCTGAAAATGTAACTTGTAAGGCTTTTAGGAAGGAAACAGAAAAACCTCCAGTGGGGTCTAGTACGGATCCTTCTGAAGGATCTACAACAGCAGAAGAAAACTCAGAAACAACATCTTCGAAAACAACAACAACTACTTCTTCAGGGTCTGCAACTTCTCCAGAATCTACTTCTTCTACCGAAGCTACAACTACAGGGGAATTCCCAGAAACAGGCATATTTGATAATGTAAAAGCATCGCTATCAGCTGGAAGTATATTGCTCTTCTTAGGCATGCTTTGGTCTCGTATAGATAAGCATACTGCTGTTACAGCTACACTCCTGGGAGTTAATGCAGGAGAAAGAAGAAAAAAGAATTTTGAGAAAAAGATAGGACAAAGAATATAGAGTGTGATATAATCACCGAGATATACTTAATTAATACATATACAAATGGCAGTAGTTGTACATTCTAATGAAAACGTAGATAGCGCTCTTAAAAGACTTCATAGAGAGGTTCTGAGGGAGAAGATATTAGAAACATACAGAAACAAACAGTACAGAATTAAAAAGGCTGACTTGGAAATACAGAAAAGAAGAGATTGGGCAAAAACCAAAAGAAGAAGGAGAGCAGCAGCTAGAAGAGAAAGGTAAATTTTCACTATTAAACAATGTCTTTAGTAGATACAATACGAAAAGATATGTTCCAGGCCTCTAAAGAAGGTAATTCAACCAAAGCTGACATATTAAAATTGGCATTAGCAGAGATAAAGAATGAACAGATAGCATTGGGTAAAGAGGAATTAGAAGAAAATGAGGTAGAGAAAATATTAAGAAGAGAAGTAAAAAAGATAGTAGATTCCATAGAACAGTTTGAGAAGATGCAAAGAGAGGATCTTGTTCAGAGAGAAAAAGCACAATTGGAAGCAATAAATGAGTACCTTCCTGAACTTTTAGGTGAAGATGAGGTAAGAAAGATTGTAGAACAGAAAGTAAAAGAAATAGGAGCAGTGAGTGTAAAGGATATGGGTAAAATTATGGGGGTGGTAATGAAAGAGTTAGACGGTAAAGCAGATGGAAATACTGTAAAAGCAATTGTTCTAGAACTACTATCTTAAAGATGAATTTAGCTATATATAATTGGAATTTACTAGAGAAATATTTTTCCAATCTCTCTTTTCCCAAAAACATGTTGATAGATGTTCTTAAGAAGGAATTTTCTACTTTTAAAATAGATTCTCTTAATATTGTTTTTACAACTAAAAAACACATAAAAGAACTAAACAAAGAATTTAGACAGATAGACGAAACTACTGATGTACTGTCCTTTTTGTTATCTGAGAAGCCAAGAGAAGGAGAAATATACATATGTTCTGAATGTGCTGTAGAAAAAGATGAGAAGGAAATTTTAAGGTTGATAGTTCATGGATGTTTACATGTTTTAGGCTATAAGCATAAAGGGTATTTTAAAGAAGAATCAAAAGAAAAAGAAATTATGTTTGTAAAACAGGAAGAAATATTAGAGAATATATGTAGTAATTTAAATATTTAGCTACATTGAAAGTAGATTTAGTCAAAAGTAAAGCTTTTTTAATACTTCTTACAGTTCTTCTTCTTGTAATATTCTTAGTCATATATTTACGAGCTAGAGTACAGACTGAGGTAAAAGATGAGTGTATGGTTCCTTCTACTAAATGTGAAGAAATGGATATGCTCCCATCGTGTCCTAAAGACGCTATCTGTAAAGAAACCCTTGTAGGATGGTCTTCAGAAGATGCTGATTGTCCTACATACAAAGTATATTGTTTTGAAGAAGTAAAGTAATATGAAATTAATAGTAGGATTAGGTAATCCTGGAGAAAAATACAGTGAGAGTAGACACAATGTAGGTTTTCTTTTTTTGGATAAACTAAGAGAAAAATTCCTTTGGCAGAAAGGATATGATATTACGGAGTGGAATAAGCAGAAGGTATTTAATTCAGAACTGTGTTTTCTAAAACAGGGATCTAGAGTACTTGCAATGTTACAAAAGCCTTTGACATATATGAATAGGTCTGGAGATGCGGTAGAGAGAGTAGTTAAAAAGTTTGACATTGAAAATATAGAAGAGGATTTAATACTTGTACATGATGATTTAGACTTACCTCTTGGTAAATTCAAAATACAGAAAGGGAAATCACCTCTAGGTCACAAAGGAGTAAAGAGCATAGAGGAGAAATTGCATACAGCTAATTTTAAAAGGGTTAGAGTAGGGATAGAGAACAGGGAAGGTATGGGCATTGTAGGAGAGGATTATGTATTGATGAAGTTTTCTAAGGAGGAAAAAGAGGTACTAGAGGAGATAATACAGGAATCCATAGCAGGGATTCTTTCAGAAATACTAATGTAGCTATTTTTGTATAAGGATTCTTTCTAAAGAGGTTTTGTAAATTTCTTTTATTTCTTTTAATGAATGACTCTGTAAGCACTCATCTTTCTCTGTTACAACAGCAAGTTCATTACCCTCTAGGGTAATCCCCATGTTGATAATTTTCTCATCTTCATCCATTAAAAAGAATATTCTTCCTGATTCTAATTCTAAAGATTCGTTTTCTTCAACTACATCTAAGATGTTGTTTTCTTTTAAATATTCAAAAAGAAGCTTACTGTAATTATATTCATAATTGTATGATTTAAAGCCATCTTTTTTAATAGCATAGTCCCTTAGTACAGGATTAAGGGGTAAGCCAATATTATAATATGCTTGAACTACTATTCGGTATGAATCATGTGCTCCAAGTTTGTACTTTAACTTTGAAGATGGGCTTTCTGAGTCTTTTCTCCCAGCCCATTTGTTAGAATTGATGATATCATACGTACTTTTTAAAATATCTTCTTTTTTGGCTTGTACAATATTATTTTCTCCAATATTTCCTACATCTAAATCAAGACTATCTTTTAAGGTATCATAATCTACGTCAACCTGAATATTTCCTTCTTTATCATACAGATAGCTTCTGTTGTAGGTATTAAGCAGAATATATGTTGAAAGAGGTAATATTAAAACGGTTACAGCTATAAATGATTTGGATAGTATGTTAAGTAGCGTAGTTTCTTTAAAGAACATCTTGTATACAACAAAAGCAAATATTGAGATGAAGATAAGCTCAATAGCAAGGATAGGGCTTAGGAAATATCCTGCAAAAAGGTTAGGTTCTAAAATCCAAAAAAGGAGTGTAGATTGAGTATCCGTAAGAGGGTAGAAGAGCATAACTCTAGTAACCAAAAAATCTGCGAAAAGATGTGCTAGAGTACAAATTAAAAAGGTGTTTGTTAAAATATTTAGAAATTCCTTAGTTAAAGATTTCCTTGTTTCAGAGTTTAATAGATTGTAAAAAGGGTTAACAAGAAGTTTTAAAACAATCCATATGATAATGTAAAAGATGGGTGTATGTGATATGACTTCATGATGGGCAAAGCCGGGAATATTAAATTTAGAGAGCACAAAGAGATCAAAGTCAGGCAATATTCCAAAAAAGAAGCTAGCTAGTACTATCAATATATGATGATTACTCTTTAATTTTTTGATTTTCTTTTTCTGTATTATCTCATTTGCAAGAAAAGAGACAGGACCGTGTGCTAAGAACATATGTTTTGTTTCTTAAATATTTCACATATTATACATATTTTAAGGTTGTTGATAAAATGGGCGTGTGAGAAATACAAAAACTGAAAATTTGTTGATAGAATCCCTTGTCGAAAAATACAGAAGTAAGAAAGGAGATATAGAGGGTGTTCTTAAGATTACAGGTGTTGATCCAGAGTTTTACGAATTGGCTTCTGAAGTATTGGGGCTACTGTTAGGTAAAGTAGTCTGGTTAGTACTAGAGGAGGGAGAGAGCTTGGAGAAGAAAAACAGTATAGTTATAAAGGAAGGGTTTTCTTTTAATATCAATACTCTTCTTGATTTGGGCTACGAAAGAGTAGAAAGGGTGTGGAATGAAGGAGAGGTGTCTGTATTAGGCGATGTTGTTCTCATATGGCCATTCAGTATGAATAGTTTGGTTCGTGTAAGTCTTTTGGGAAATATTATAGAAAAGATCTCGATAGTAGATATTGAAAGTAGAAAGAGAGAAAAAGATGTAAAGGAGAGAGTTCTTTTAGCAGAAAACAGCAAACTATTAGTAGGTAATGAGGACTCTTCGGGAAGTGTTAGGGTAAGAATGGTAGATTTTTTTGAAGAGCAGGAAGATGTAGTCAATCTAGGTTTAAGAAATATTCCAACTGTTGAGGAATATACTTCTAGAAGGGCAATATTAGAAATAGTCAAGAATTTTAAGAACAGAGATTATGATATTTGGTTTCTAACTAATAGTATTGAAAAGTATGAACTTTTAGTGGAAAAAGAATTAAGAAAGAGTATAGATAGAATTTTCTTTGTGAGGGGAGTATTAGAGAGAAACTTAAAAAGAGGTTTTGTTTCTAATGAATGTAAAGTTTTAGTCCTTACAGATTTGGAGGTTTTAGGTCAGGTAGATCTTTCAATATATGAAGAAAAAAACATTAAAATGGACCCAGGGTCTGTAGAGATATTAAAGAAGCTTGTTCCAGGTGATTATGTTGTACATGAAGATCACGGTATTGGTAAATTTATTAATGTTGTGAAAAGAGAAGGAGGTCCATATATAGAGATAGCGTATGCAGGAAAAGACAAGCTTTTTATTCCTCTTACTGCTTCTGAAAAGATAACCAAATTTATTGGTGCAGGAAAGAAAAGACCAATTTTGACAGGGTTGGGTAGTGGGGTTTGGAGAAGAATATCCAGAAGGGCTAAGGAGAAGGTAGAGGATATAGCAAGAGAGCTTTTGCAACTCTACGCTTTAAGGGAAGCATCAAGTACAGAGATCTATCTTAAAACGGAGGATTCTTTGCAAGAATTGAATACATTCATCAAACAGTTTGAATTTGAAGATACAGATGATCAACTATTAGCCACAAAACAGATAGTAGATGATTTCCAAAATAGTAAGCCTATGGACAGATTACTTGTCGGAGATGTAGGTTATGGGAAAACAGAAATAGCTTCTAGAGCTATGTTTGCGGTTGCTAATTTAGGCTATCAGGTTGCACTGTTAGCTCCAACTACTGTCCTAGTTGAACAACACAAAGCTGTATTAAGAGAGAGGTTTAAAAACTATCCTTTTAATGTAGAGTCGCTTTCTAGATACTCATCTAAAAAAGAGAAGGAGAGTACTTTGAATGGATTAAAAAAGGGAAGTATCGATATTGTAGTTGGTACTCATTCACTGTTAAGTAAAAATGTTGAGTTTAAGAAATTAGGGTTGTTAGTAATAGATGAGGAACAAAAGTTTGGGGTTAAGCAGAAGGAGAGTATCAAATCCAGAAGGATAGATACAAATGTTCTTTCTCTAACTGCCACACCGATTCCTAGATCTTTAAATATGGCATTAATGGGTATAAGGGATATCTCTGTTCTTGCAACTCCACCTTTGGGTCGTAGAGAAGTAATAAATCATTTTGGTGTTTTTAATTGGGATACTGTAAAAGATGCTATATCTAAAGAGTTAAGCAGAGGAGGGCAGGTATACTATTTACATAATAGGGTTAATACAATAGAGTTCTCATATTCCAAATTGACTAAGATGTTTCCACAGGCAACTGTGGCTATAGCTCATGGACAAATGGGAGTTCAAAATTTATCTAATACTATGAAGAAATTTGTTAATAGAGAGCTAGATATTTTAGTTTGTACGACAATAATAGAGAATGGTTTAGATATTCCTACTGTAAATACGTTGATAATAGATGATGTAGCCATGTTAGGTCTCTCACAGATGTATCAAATTAGAGGTAGAATAGGGAGGTCTGAAAGACAAGCGTATGCATATTTTTTCTTTGAAAATCTGAGGGGAAATGCACAACTAAGACTTGAAGCTCTAAAGGAGTCCCAGGAGTTAGGTTCAGGTTTCTTACTCTCTAGCAAAGATTTGGAGATCAGAGGGGCTGGAGATATCCTTGGGAAAAACCAGTCAGGAACTATAAATTCGGTGGGTTATGGCCTCTATTCTTTAATGCTAGAAGATGCTGTTAGAAAACTTCAAAATGTGAATAAATAATTTTCACTTGGCAAGGGCTTCTCTTTGTCCTAGTATATACCATGTCTTCAGTCCTCTATCAAAAATACAGATCTAGTGACTTCAATGAATTACAGGGTCAGGACCATGTAACAAAGTTACTAAAAAATGCAGTTAAAACAAAGCAAATAGCTCAAGC
>JAAZGF010000077.1 GCA_012511375.1 Candidatus Dojkabacteria bacterium
CCTGACTCCATCCCGAACTCAGAAGTAAAACACTCTAGCGCCGAAAATACTTAGACCTTTGGTCTCGGGACGATAGGTCGTTGCCAGGACTCTTAGAAATAGAACCCACTAGAAATAGTGGGTTTTTTGTTGACAATTTTTGCTTTAAGAGTACTTGTATTCTTCGTATCTAAAAAGCTATCAAAGGCAAAATTAATGGAGATGCTGTGAGGTATGAGTAGGGGTTTACATCTCCTTTATAAACCCAAGTGTCTCTTCTGGGCCCGTTGTAACAATTACTCTAACATCCTTAAGGCTTAGAACAGGGTAGTCATTACCATAAGGTTCAAACTCATCTCCAGCATATATAACATCCTGGAGGGGGATATTAAGCATTTGTGCTAACCTTTTTGTGTTTTCTAGCTTTGTTTTATCTTTTGGAACAATATCTACGGAGGTTCTTCCTGTAACATATATATCAAAGTCATCTCTGACTTCCGTATCCAAAATCTCTTTGATCTTCTTTCTTTTCCCATGTGTGGGATCCCAAGCTCCTTTTAATTCTCTTGGAGCATCTAAACCAAGGCAGCTAATAGAAAATGAAGTCCCCTTGTCTTCTATTTGTTCTCCATATATATATGGTATTTCAAAGATATTCCAATCTATTTTCTTAAGTATATTCATAATGTACTCCTTATCCTCTAGGGATATATGTTTCCCATCATAAATCTTGGTGTATTCACCGTCCCACTCATATATTAAATTCCCATATGATGTTGTGAGATAAAGTTTCCTAAGAAGATTGGGTTCGGGGAGATTAAGATTATTCACTAGTAAGTCAATCAATTGTTCATATGTTCTTCCGGCGGTCATAATAGCAATATAATTGGTTTTTAGTAATCTAACCAATTCATCGTGCATTTCTTTGGATGGCTTCTCATTAGGAGGGGCAATGGTCTTATCGTAGTCAAAAATTAGGAGTTTTTTCATGTAACAGAAGATATCATGGATTAAAGAGCCAGAGCAAAGGCCGATAAGGATTACTCTAGTGTTTAGAAACTGCTCCTAAGAACCTCACCTCGAATACGGAGTCATAATGTTGGGTGTTATGAAAAAGAGGTGGCTAAAAGGGGCAAAGAAAGGGGAGAGTAATAGTGTGTAACATTTGATATTTCAAGCATCGTGCTTCAAGAGTAAACTCATTTGAGGTGAAAGAAAAATGGGGTCAAGAGACAGGGAGGATGCGTGGAGTGGGCGAGAAACAAGGCAAAAGAGGAGGGTAAAAAAGGTGCGCAAAATACAAAAACGGCTGTGTGCTATAATACGTGAAGATAATTTGTAAGAGTTTGACACGTTATGTCATTGGGGAGCTATGGGTCTTTGTGTTTTGAGGGGCCTGACCAGGTTGGGAAGGGTGACGCTAGCTCTAGGATACTGAGTGGGCTCGAGGATGATGGTATAAGTGTCACAAGCTGCTCTTTCCCAATATATTCCACACCTATTGGTAGCGCTATACGTATGCTTTTGAAAGAAGGTTACCCAGAGGATGTTTTAAGTTCAAAAGATACTCTCTCGCTGCGTATGGCCCTTTTTGCTTTGAATAGGCTTGAGTTTCTAGATGTGTATTTGGAGGACAAGAAGTATAGAGATAGCTTGCTTGTTTTGGATAGGAGCCCTTATAGCAATGCAGTGACAATAGGGTATGGACTTTCTCTTTTTGAAAACTGGGATAATGGACTTGTGAAAGGGTATATTAATGAAGCACTAACTTATGACTCATTAATAATCTCGAAGCTGGGGTTAAATAGGTGTGTAATTCAGCTTAAATCGGAGGAAAGTAGGTGGAGAAACATCAGAAGTATAGAATCAGACCAGTATGAAAAAGAGGGTGTACAGGAGAGGTGTAGTGGCGTTTATGAGATGTATAAGGAGATAGTTGGGAGGGGTTGGCACCAGGTTATTACAAAAAGCGATGATGGTTGGAAGGATAGGGACGAGATACGGAAGGAGATAGGTGACATCCTTTGGGAAGAGTATGGTCCTATGCTTGATATAAGGGGTGGAGAAAGATTTAATATTGGGTTTAAGGAGATAGTAGGTAAGATGTATCCTAAATCAGAATATAACAGTGAGGAGTACTTGGCCTATGAGAATGCTCTAAGAATGAACGAAAAGGACCAGATGTATTCTAATGGTGTCTCAATTGGAAAACAGGTTGCAAGTAGTTGTCTTAATATTAAATTCTCGAATAGTGAGGTGAGGGAAGAGTTCAAGCGAATTCTAAGTGCTGTTCCAGAGGTAATGGGTGTTTTTGGATATTTTCTAGGTAATTCCTATGTAAATAAGCTAAAGAGGGCTTTAGAATTATGACAAAAAGGCAACTAGCTATACAATTACTATCCGAGATAGAAAAGATCTTCCCAGAGGCCATTACAGAGCTTGAAAACTGGGA
>JAAZGF010000078.1 GCA_012511375.1 Candidatus Dojkabacteria bacterium
AAACGGTACAGTAGAGGATTTAAATTAATATATTAAATATATGGAAAAAGAAAAAAGAAAAGATTTTTGGATAATCTTTTTAAATTTCTGCCTAGCCCTAGCAACGATAGGATTACTTGGATATATAGCGTACAAGAATGGATACATTAATCTAGAAAACATCTTAAATACCAAAAGCGAACAAGTAGAAGAAGGAACAGATAAGACTGACACCCTTACAGAAGAAGAGACAAAAAAAGAAGAAGAAAAAGAACCCCTTGAGACTTACGAAGGAGATGTAGTAAAAGCAAGTATTCCACAAGAGTGGGCAATTATAGAATACCTTGATGGAAAAGGAACAGATATGCTACCTACCTACACTTCCTACAAAGGCTTAACAGGACTGGAGGTATTTCATAAAGAAGATTTAATTTTAGAATTAAAGGCCGCTTGGGGAGTTGGTTTTGTTGGATGTCCTAAAATATATGCTTTCTCTGATACTAGCTCTGAGTATATAGAAGAGGTTGAAGCTATGAATGCAGAACTTAGCTCAAAGGCAGAAATAGTTGACTATTCTAATGTTACTTATACAGAAATCATTTGGTTTGGGAAATATTTTAGAAGAGTCAAAACTTACCTCTTTTTTGATAATGATATAACGACAGAAAGTTTCGATTCTCCTTGTCAGACAGCTGCTATTTCCTTCCCTGTACTTTCCTTTACA
Source organism: Candidatus Dojkabacteria bacterium (assembly GCA_012511375.1). Classification (GTDB taxonomy): domain Bacteria; phylum Patescibacteriota; class Dojkabacteria; order SC72; family SC72; genus UBA2177. The sequence continues at coordinate 704 of JAAZGF010000078.1, forward strand.
ACAGGTGATGGTGAGACAGCTAATGCTTATTTCTATACCATAAGCGAGACAGCAACAACTGAACAGCTTAAGATGTTAGATAAGATACTAAATAGTATGGACTTGAAATAGTTTTAGGTTTTTTAAGGCACTATAAGTTAGCGGGATGGTGGACATCGTATCTAAAAGTTCGAACTCATTAAGAACGTTTATTCTTCAATGGTCAGAGTTCTTTAAATACAATCCACCTATACTTGAATTATAGTTAATACCCAATCTTTCTTCTAGATAGATACTACACCACTAGTATATTGAATATCTATCTAACAGTATATCTTTAACTTTTTAAAAAGAAAGAGTAGAATAGTCCATAGGGGGAATCCTATATAAATAAATTTATACTCTCCCAAATGGAAGAAAATACTACAAACGAGGTAAAAACTAACAAACCTCGTACTGCTTCAGAGTGGGTTGTTTATATCTTATCTATAGTTGGTGGTTATTATCTTTTCTATTATCTCGGAATTACAGGTGTTATTTTTCTAGCAGCTATACTTGGTGGAATATTTATTCCTAATTGGATCTATAAAAAATATGGCTATAAGAAAACACTCGTTGATATAATTGCTTGGTCTAACTTAATATTAGGTTTAATACTCCCACCATTAGGTGTTTTTGTAGGAATATTCCCTATGAAGTTCAATACCCTACTTCCTCAAGAAGAAAAGAAAACAAAGTATTTAGTGCTTGGAATAATTGGTTTAATAATATCTATCATTAATGCTATTCTTGGGATATTGATGAGATTATAAAATTATAAATATGGACAAAGAACCAAAAGAAATAAAACAGAACAAAGAGAAATTAAAGAAGCTTCTAGTAGAGGGTAATTTTGAGGAAGCAAAAAAGTTTCTAACAAAGAAGAACGAAGATCTTGAGATAAAGAAGAAGAAAGATTACAAAACATATGCACTTAGCAATTACTGGGAATTTGAACGCATAATCGAGTACAAGGAGAAAGAGAAGAATCAATGGCTAAGAGATTACCTTGAAGATGGCTTCTTAGATGATACTACAGAAAGAATTATTAAAACTGCGTTATACGACAGCTATAAAGAAGCACTAGAAGAGATAGAACAGGAAATCCCTTACTCACCAACAAGTTCCTACCTACACTCTATCAAATCTATAATCTACTTTTACCAAGGAGATATTAAGAAATATTTTGAGATAGAAGAAGATCCCGATACAAACAAACTCTTTAAACTTGAGGGTAAAATCTCCGAATTAGTTGAAACAGAGGGGAAGTTTGCACAAGCTATAGAATTAATTAATAAACATCTAGAAAAATACCCTAAAGACCACCTAATGCTGGCATACAAGGGAGT
>JAAZGF010000079.1 GCA_012511375.1 Candidatus Dojkabacteria bacterium
CCAAGGTACAAACATAAATCCTTGTGAGATAATAATATTCAAATAATTAAAAATATATAAAAATGGCAAAAACTCGTTCACAAAAAACAGAGTTACTAAACAAGTATAAAGAGATATTAAAAAACAAAACAGGATACTTCTTAGTTAATTCTGATAAAACTGATACTGTAACTGTATCAAAATTAAAAATGGAATTAAAAAATGTAAATGCTAACTATACAGTATTAAAAAATACTCTTTTTAAAGTAGCACTACAAGACTCTGATCAGCCATTAGAAATACAAGAAATAGATGGACCTACAGCAATAATATACTTTGATGAAGACCCTACTGCACCTGCAAAGCTAATTAAAGAAATGCAGAAAGAAACCGATTTGTTAAATGCAAAAAGTGGTGTATATGAAGGACTATTCCTAACAGAACAAGAAGTAATGCAATTGGCAGAAATTCCTACTAAAGAGGTACTACTTGCCCAACTAGTTGGAACATTAAATGCTCCTCTATCAGGCTTTGTAAATGCAGCTACTGGAAATATTAGAGGCTTAACAATGGTTCTTAAAGGTATCTCTGAAAAAGATGCTTAAGTAAACAAATAACTAATTAAATTATAATTATTTACAAAATGGCAGAAGAAAAGAAAGAATTACCAAAACTCTCTGCAGATGGTAAAAAAGTAATGGACATTGTAGAAAAAATGTCTGTGTTAGAACTAGCAGACCTAGTTAAGGTCATGGAGGACAAATTTGGAGTCAGTGCAGCAGCACCTGTAATGGCAGCAGCACCTGCGGCTGAGGCAGCACCAGAAGAAGAGGAAAAATCTTCCTTCAATATTGTTCTTAAAGAAGCTGGGGCTAACAAAATCGGAGTCATTAAAGTTGTAAGAAGTCTTACAGAATTAGGACTCAAAGAAGCTAAAGATTTGGTAGAAAATCCAGCACCTCAGACTATCAAGGAGGGTGTATCCAAAGAAGAAGCAGAGGATATAAAGAAACAATTTGAAGAAGCAGGAGCTAAAGTAGAGTTAGAATAACCTTCTTTAAATGGATTTTAACATAGAGCCATAGATTTGTGGCTCTATTTCTTTTTTAGATTAAAATTCTATCTAATCGACAAGCCTACCTTACAAATAGTATAATTGTGTCGAATCTGCCTTAAATAATTTGTCATAAGGAAACTCATGGACTACTCTCCTTTTACGCTATGGATATTAGAAAATGGCGTATCTGAACAAATTTTAGAATTGCTTGTAGCAATAACCTTACTTGCAACTATAGTCAGTATATCAAGATATGTTTTTGGATCTAAAACATATGGGATATACGCACCTATAATTCTTGCCATAGCATATTCATATACTGGCTTAAGGTACGGACTTGTAATAACTGCAATTGTCATACTTACCACCCTCTTTTCTTACTCATTCTTAAGGAGAATTAGAATGCACTACATTACAAGAATTGCTATTAATTACTGCTTCCTCTCCATTGTATTAATATTGACATTCTTAATAGTAAATAGATACGGTTTTGGATTAGACAATATGACAAACATCCCTCCTTTAGCTGTAATATCAATAACTGCTCTCTCTGATTTCTTCATAACCTCATATGTGAGAAAAAGAGTTAAGACAAGTTTGATGGTACTTACAGCCACTATTTTAGTTTCTACAATAGGATGGTTTGTAATAACTAGAAAAGAGGTATCTTCCTACATTATTAACAATCTTTGGATAATCCCTCTTCTAATATTTGTTAACCTACTCATAGGACAATTTAAAGGGTTAAGAATTAAAGACTTTGCTAGATTCAGTTCAATAGTCAACGAAAAAGAAAATGATAATAAGTAGAAGGTATAGCCACATTTTAGGGTTAAATAGAAG
>JAAZGF010000080.1 GCA_012511375.1 Candidatus Dojkabacteria bacterium
GAAAATACTTTACGATCTTCCCATTCAGTTTTTTTCCCTATATTCCACTGTGCAACAGGACTTAAATATCCTACAACTCGTGAATATACCTCACACTGTTGTCTTGTAACCTTTTTCTTGGGCATTTTAATAAAATAATAAATTAAATAATTAATAGACTTCATTAAAAGGCATTCCCTCTTCATAGCCTATCTCTTCATCACACTTGGGACAAAACCTATGCTCTCCACTAAGATAACCATGTTTTGGGCATACACTAAAAGTAGGAGTTATTGAAAAGTAAGGAAGCTTGTAATTAGTAGAAATCTTCTTAACTAAATTCTTCACTGATTCTCCATCAGACAACTTCTCTCCTAAAAATACATGTAAAACAGTCCCACCAGTGTACTTAGTCTGAAACTCATCTTGCAGATCCAATGCTTCAAAAATATCTTCTGTATATCCTACAGGTAAATGAGTACTATTAGTGTAGTAGGGGGGCATATCATGATTTCCACTAAGATCATTTGCTGTTATTATGTCATTACCAAACTTTTTTCTATCTGCCTTTGCAAATTTATATGTTGTTCCCTCTCCAGGTGTAGCTTCCAGATTAAATAAATCATTGGTCTCCTTTTGATATTTCATTAATCTTTTACGCATATGGTCCATTATTTCCAAAGCAAATTCTCTTCCCTCTTTTGAAGTAATATCTTTCTCTTTGTCCTTAAAGAAGTTAGTCATAGATTCATTCATCCCTAGAATACCGATTGTATTGAAGTGGTTTTTGTAATACTCCTTAAACCTTTTCTTTATGTCAGCTAGATAGAATTTAGAGTAAGGATAAAGACCTTTATCTATATATTTCTCTATAAATTTTCTCTTAATCACAAGACTCTTTCTAGAAAGATCCATTAAGTTATCTAATCTCTTAAAATATTCCTTTTTATCTTTACTTAGATAACCTATCCTTGGAAGATTTATTGTAACTACACCAATACTTCCTGTAAGAGGATTAGAACCAAACAGTCCTCCACCTCTCTTCTTTAACTCCCTATTATCTATTCTTAATCGACAACACATAGAACGAGCATCATCAGGGTTCATATCAGAGCTAACAAAATTTGCAAAGTAAGGAATTCCGTATTTTGCAGTCATCTCCCATATTGGCTTGTAATCCTTATTCTCCCAATCAAAATCTTTTGTAATATTGTAAGTAGGAATAGGCCAAGAGAAGAGCCTCCCTTTTGCATCTCCTTTTACCATAATTTCACAAAAAGCTCTGTTAATCATACCCATCTCTTTCTTGAAGTCTTTGTATTTCTCTTTCTTAACTTCTCCTCCAATAATTACTCCCTGTTCTGCTAACTCTCCAGAAGGGATTAAATCCATAGTTACATTAGTAAATGGAACCTGGCATCCTACTCTTGTAGGAACATTCATATTGTATATAAATTCTTGTAATTTCTGTTTAACCTCTTTGTAGGTTAGCTTATCGTATCTTACAAAAGGAGCTAAATATGTATCAAAACTAGAAAATGCTTGAGCTCCAGCTGCCTCATGCTGAAGAGTGTAAAGAAAGTTTACTGCCTGTCCTAGTGCTGTGCTAAAATGCTTTGGAGGAGAAGCAGATACTTTTCCTCTTACACCTGTAAACCCTTTTAACAACAAATCCTCTAAACTCCATCCACAACAGTATGTTGCTAACATACCTAAATCATGAATATGTATATCCTTATCTATGTTAGCATTAGTAATTTCTTTTGGATAAATGCTATGTAACCAGTAATTAGCCTGTACTGATGATGATATGAAATGATTTAGTCCCTGCCAAGAGTAGGACATATTGGCATTCTCATTAACTTGCCAATCAAGCCTGTCAATATACCCTTTAACCAAAGAATCTGCATCTATAAAAGATTTAATATTTTTTACTTTGTTCTTCAAATCTACAAAAAGATTAAAAGCAATAGAAGTCTTACCATGACCCATATCTTTTAATGTTTGAGTAGTAACATCAGCAATAACCTCAGCCTTTACATACTCTCTATTTGAATACTTCTCCTTAAGTCTTCTAATCACCTCATCTGCTATCTCATCTGCCCTCTCTCTATCATTCCCTCC
>JAAZGF010000081.1 GCA_012511375.1 Candidatus Dojkabacteria bacterium
CCAGATGATAATGGGCTAATCAAAGATCCTCAGTTTGTACATGTAGGAGCAGAAGGAGTATATGTCTTTGACCAAAAAGAGGGAATGTTGAAAGCATCTTTTGATGATGCTGGTTGGTTTAATACCTTTTCATCTCTTTCGGGACTTGGTGTTAGGGAAATCAGGGCTGAAGATATAGCAGAAATGACTGTTTGGGAAGGAGAAAATATATACTTCCTTTCTAGAGATAGGTCTACGTTACTTAGATCATCTTCAGTATATGAAGATAGGTATGGGCTACCATATTCATTCTTAGAGCATGAGAGTATGGCAAATGCCACTCATGTAATAGCAGATTTGAGTATATATATAATTACAAAATCAGAACCACATGTGATTAGGTTTAACTATAGCTATTTTGAATCAAAATTCTATGAAGCTCCTTTAGGAATTCTTGGCTTTGACGGCAATTTTGAGAAAGTAACAAAAGGATTTACAGGAGATAGTTTAGAGTATGGTCTTTACTTTTTTGATGAGGCAAAGAAGACCCTGTTTAGATTTGAGAAACCTGTGGAGGCAGGGGAAGGGATGAGACATCCAAACCAGATCTCATTAATCAATCAGTATGTATACAGAGGAGAAAGGTCCTCTGTTCTAAGTAAGGTTAAAGATTTTGTAGTAGATAGCGAAGAGAGAAATGCATACATTTTAGATGGATCTGTTATATGGAGAATGTCCTTGTAGTATAATAGTGGGATGAGGATTAAGAATAAGAAAGCTTCTTTTAATTATGAAATATCAGATGCCTTTGAGGCAGGTATTGTATTAGCAGGAGCAGAGGTAAAATCAATAAAGTCTGGGAGAGTAAATCTCTCAGATGCATTTGTAAAAATAGTAGGAGGGGAACTATGGTTAGTTAATGCAGATATTCCAAGATACAAGAGTGATGGAAGTTTGGAGTATGATTCTAAAAGGTCTAGGAAATTGTTAGTAAAAAGAAAAGAGCTAGTTAAGATTGATAGTAAACTAAAGCAAAAAAATCTTACATTAATTCCTCTTTCAGTGTATACTTCTAGGGGGAAAATAAAGGTAGAAGTTGCTTTTGGGAAAGGAAGAAAGAAGCATGAGAAGAAGGCTCGAGAGAAGGAAAGAGAGTTAGACAGAGAGCTACTGTGCGAGAAAAGGAAGTATATGGTATAATATTATAGGACAACTAATCATGGCAAATATAGGAGATAAAATAGAAGAACAACCACCATTTGAAGAAAAAGGGAATTTACCTTCTTTTTCTGTTACAGAGATTCCTTCTTCAACAGAGGGGGGAATAACAGAGGGAGGAATGGATACTAATCCACAGCCAGAAAATTTCTATTCCGAAAACTTACAGCCTCCTTTGGTGGAAGAGGTAACTCCTGTTAATACAGGTTTACAGGCAAGTCAAGGAGAATTTACACCAAGTATAGGTTATTCCTTAAATGAAGGGGGTGATAACCCTGCTTCTGAAATTGTTAAGGCTAAGGTAGGAGAAGAACCAATCCCTTCTAGGTACTAACCTTTGATATCTGTCCATCGCTGTGATATCCTTTATCCATAAACATATACTGTCCTAATATGAATTTAAAATATTCCGTATATTCACAGACAATTGGACCTATTCCGGTACAAGAACCCAAGGTCGAGGTTGGTACAAACATACAGTACCCAAAAGATACTTACGATGAATATTACGGAGAAAAAGGGATAAGTATTCCTTGGGGTTGGATAATATTCTCCATTTCTCTTTTGACACTTCTAGCAGTAGGCTTACTTTTTCTAGTAAAGAAGCTTAAGAAGAAAGACAGAGACGAAAAAGCCCTAGACGGAGTCCTTATGGAAGTACGAGTTCCTAGGAACAATGAAACAGAAATAGGTGTTGCGGAGAAAATGTTTGCGAATCTGTACGGAATTGGTGGGAAGGGGAGTGGAATAACAGAAAAGTTTAGTGTTAATAATTGTGTAAGTTTTGAGGTAATAGGGTTACCAGGAGAGATAAGGTTCTATGTTCATTGCTCAAAGAAATTAGCAGATCTTGTAGAAAAGCAAATACTAGGATCATATCAAGAGGCAGATGTCTCGGTAGTAGAAGAGTATAATATCTTTGCTCCAAATACAGAGATAGAGTATGCAAGACTAGGATTAGATGATGACCCTTACTACCCACTTCGGGTGGCAGAAAATTTTACAGGAGACCCCATGGCTAATGTGTTAAGTACCTTAAGTAAAATGTCTGAGAATGAAGGTGCTCTTGTACAGCTAGTTGTCTCTCCAACAGATAGTAATTGGCAAAAGAATGGAGAAAAGTTTATTCAGAAGGTTGAGAGTAATAACTCTGATCCTGAGAAAAAGAAAATAAATGTACCTCAAGAGAAGTTACAGGCTGTTAGCAAAAAAACATCTAAACCAGGATTGATGGCAGAGATTAGAATTATTACAAGTGCTCCTGAGAAGGGTATAGCCAAAATGCACTTGGATAATATCATAGGGGCTTTTGAACAGTACGGGAACCCAGGAATTAACAAGTTAAAAAAGAGGAAAATAGCAAAGAACAAAGAGAAAAGTTTCCTCTATGACGTTATATACAGAAGAACTCCAGAGGATGAGAAAACCATTCTTAATGTTGAGGAGCTTGCTGCTTTGTACCATTTCCCAAACAAGGATATAGCTACTCCAAATATCAACTGGTTACTCTCTAAAGAGTTGTTAGCAGATAATCGAATTAGTTCTGACATCGACTCCAAAAACACCATATGGCTTGGTAACAACTATTTTAGAGGGAAGAAAAAACCAATCTGTTTTGAAAGAGATGATAGAAGAAGGCATTCATATGTACTTGGACAAACAGGTACTGGAAAATCTTGGTTAATGGTTAGAATGATAATCCAAGATATTTACAACGGGGATGGGTGCTGTTTTATAGATCCACACGGTCAAGCAGCTGAGATGATTTTAGAACGGATACCGCCAGAGAGGGCAGAGGATGTCATATATTTTGACGCAGGAGATTTTGAAAGACCTTTTGGTGTAAATATTATGGAGTACTACAACGAGCAGCATAAGCATCAAATAGTTAATAGCTTTATTGCACTTTTAATAAGGTTGTTTGATCCTCATAATCAGGGATATGCTGGACCTGCTTTTCAACAGGCAGTAAGAAACTCAATGTTAACAGCGATGTCGAAAGAAGACTCTACTTTAATAGAGGTTGTAAGAATACTGCAAGATGAAGATTGGGTTATGAGTCATTGGCTTCCTTTAATAAAGGATGACCTAGTAAGAAGGTACTGGACTGATCAGGTAGCAAAGACAGACAAGAAGACAAAGTCTGAGGCTTTAACCTACTTTATTTCTAAATTTGATAAATTTACTACGAACTTAGCTATTAGGAATATCATAGGGCAATCAAAATCATCATTTGATTTTAGAGAGATCATGGATACGGGAAAGATTCTGATTGTAAACCTTTCAAAAGGAAGGGTAGGGGAAGAGAATATGTCTTTTCTTGGTTTACTGTTAGTTCAGAAGATGTTAGCAGCAGCATTAAGTAGGGAGGATATCCCAGAGGATGCTAGGAGAGATTTCTTTTTCTATGCAGATGAGTTCCAAAATTTTGCTACAGAGGAATTTAACTCTATTCTCTCTGAGGCAAGGAAGTACAGGCTAAATCTAACCCTAGCACATCAGTATATTGGACAGTTGCCAGAAGACATCAAAGGAGCTGTATTTGGTAATGTGGGTTCTCTTTTTATCACGAGGTGTAGTGCTGAGGATGCTGAGTTTTTGGAGACTCAGTTCGAATCATATGTTAGTGCAGTAGACATGGTTAATCAAGGTATGGGTCATTGGTATACAAAGCTTTTGGTAGGAGGTTCGTATCCTTCCCCGTTTTCACTTAACTCTTTGTATGGAAACAAGTTTCCTGACTCTGGTTTTGATATGCCTGTAAGTAAGGAGATTGTAGGGATTATAAAGGAGATTTCTAGAATGAAGTATGGAAGAGATCTTAATGTTGTAAATGATGATATTAGGAATAGATCTTTACTAGAAGAAGAGGAAGAGAAATCTCAACAAGAGCAACCTCTAGGTTTTCCTCCAATGGGCTTCTAAATTTAACTATATTTTGGTAAAATCATCTAGTTCAGGGAATATAGCTCAGGTGGTAGAGCGCGGTTCTTATAAAGCCGTGGTCGGTGGTTCGAGTCCACCTATTCCCATTCCCGCTAACCTATAGATAGAGAGGAGTTGAAAGAGAGATTAAAGCTCTTCTAAATTTCTGTCTTCTTCTGTTTGCATCTTAACTAAGTTAAGATACTTTTCAGTGGTAGATAATCTCTTATGTCCAACTAATTTAGAAACAGTTACAAGACTAACACCATTTGCTAGGTGATGGGCGATAAATGTGTTTCTTAAATCGTTAACTTTTGCATTTTTAATTTGTGCTTTCTCAAATGCCTTATCTATTGCAGTCCTAATATTTCTTACTAACAAAGGTCTCCCATTTTTTGTTATAAATAGTGTATCATCATCGGTTTCAGGTCTTACTTTTAGATACTCATTGATGGCATCTTTAGCCGATCTGTTCAATGGAACCTTTCTTGCTGGATGGCTACCTGCTGCTTTTATATAAAGGAAATCTATCCTTCCATCTTTGGATTGTCTAATATCATCTAAGGTTAATGAAGCAAGCTCACCAATTCTAATGCCTGTTTGAAGAAGTATCTCTACTATGGAGTAGAGCCTTATATCAACTCTGCTAACATCTCTTAGTGCTCTGTACTCCATCTCAGTGAGAACTCTTGGTGGTTTAGTTTTAAATTTAGGATGAGAGAGCTTCTCTGATGGGTTGTCACTTACTTTGCCATTATCTAAAAGATATCTGAAGAAAGTTCTAGTACTATTAATTTTTCTAGATACACTTTTAGGAGTGTAGTTGTTATCCTGTAGGTTTTGTTTATATTTCTCTAAGCTCTCGGAGTTAACATCCCCTAGAGAGTTGATTCCATCTTTGGACAGAAAGTTTAATAATTGCTCTATGTCTTTAGAGTAAGCGATTATTGTTGACTCCGTCCTGTTTCTGGACTCTAAGTTGTGGATGAACTCATCTCTCGCTTCGGCAAATTTAG
>JAAZGF010000082.1 GCA_012511375.1 Candidatus Dojkabacteria bacterium
CCTCCAACGATACCTAAAACGAATCCTTTAATGAAAGACTCTGCACTATTGTTACTCATTATTTTAAAAACTAAACTTAATTACACGACACATATAGTAATCTATCTATGTATTTTAATCAAGCTAAAACTTAAAAAACTTCAGGATGAAATAAGAGAGGATTATAAAAATACTTGGGATTAAGATTGCTCCTAATATAGTAAGGAATGACATAGGGGGATTGCTAGGTTCTTCTATCTCTTCTTTTTCCTCTAATTTCTCAGAAAGTGATACAAAACCCTCTTCTTCCTCTTGAGCTTGACCCTCTATAATCCCTTTCTCTGTTACGGGTTCTACCTCTATATCTCCCATTTCTTGAGCATACAAAGATAAAGGTTGTGAGAGAAGAAGTAGTAAAATGACAGCTTTTTTAATAAAAGATTTCATACATATATGTTAACATATATACATATGATTTTTCCAGATACAAAAATAGAACAGAAACTATGGAAAGAGGGATACAAAGTAGTAGTAGGCCTTGATGAAGCGGGTAGAGGTCCTTTAGCAGGCCCTGTAGTCGCCTCTGCCGTTGTTATTTCAAATCTCAATCAAGTTGTACCTACAGTTAGAGATAGTAAAAAAATGACAGAAAAACAGAGAAATGAAGCATATGAAAAAATAAAAGAAATATCCCACTCATACGGTGTAGGGATAGTAGGAAGTAGAGAGATTGATGCTATCGGTATACAGAAAGCTGTACAAAAAGCTATGAAAATAGCAGTAGAGGTTGTAGAAGCTAAATTAAATATCAAAGCAGACTACATCATAGCTGATGGGCTTAACATATTAAAGATACCTAATTACAAAATGAAAAAATTCAAACAAGGAGATCTATACCACTACTCAATATCAGCAGCATCTGTCTTAGCAAAGGTAACAAGAGACAGTATAATGAAAAAGTACCATAAGAAATATACTGTATATGGCTTTGATAAGCATATGGGCTATGGAACCAAGATGCACATGGATGCTATTAAGAAATACGGCATATGCGATATACACAGAAGGAGTTTCAAGCCAATCAAGGATGCAATACAGTTATCTAAACTATAAGTTAGCAAAATGGAAAGAGAAGATTTTGTTCCAGATGAATACAAACATCTAGCTAACTTGGACACCCCCCTTCCGATAGGTTATGAAGCCACCATATCTCAGCCCTCTTTAGTAGATAAAATGTGCAAACTCCTACAAATAGACAAAAACTCTAAAATTCTAGATGTAGGGACAGGTTCTGGATACCAAGCAGCTCTTTTAGCTGGAATGTGCAAAGAGGTTGTTACGATAGAGAGAGTGTATGAGCTATATGAAGAGGCAGAAGAAAGGCTAAAAGGATTGGGATATACAAATATTAAAAGTATTCACGGAGATGGGTCAAAAGGATATAAAGAAGAAGCCCCCTATGACGGCATAATTGTTGCAGCTACTACAGATGGGATAACAAAAGAGTGGAAAGATCAGCTAAAAGAGGGAGGTAGAATAATATACCCTGAGCGTAGAGGGTGGGCACAGGTGTTAGTAGAAGGGATTAAAAATGAGGATAAAATTACAAAAATAGATCACGGTTACGTTAAATTTGTTCCTTTGATTAAAGATTAATGTCTTGAACTTTCTTTTTGATTTCCTTATATATTTCCACCATTGCTAAGGTATCTAACTTACAATACGTTAACAAATCATCTCTTATATCTTTTCCCTCATTGAAAACCATATCATACCAACTAGTCATAGCAGTACTTCCCTCTGAGATGCCCATATCCTTGTAGGAAAGGTCTTTTACTAGAACAGGTAAAACATTCTTTATAGAATAACTACCCTTAAACCTAGGATCATCATACAGCTGATCTTGAAATATTTTCATCAAATCAAACATTCTCTCGTTCATACTTTCAGTAAACTCCCTAAACTCTGGGTATATCTTTCCCATTTCTTTGTTTCTGGTTGACTCAAATGTTTTGTTCCAAATAACAATGGTGCCATCAGTCCCAAGTAAATCTTGCAAAGAAGAGAGGAGGGTAGGTATAGGGTCTGTTTTCTCGGTATGTAAATATTCATAATGTTCTAAATCCCCATCCCTACTTCTTTTAATATGCAAGGAATATTGAAAAACAATATGGGTGTATGGACTGTAGCCATTAAATTCAGGTATTGCAGAGTTAAAGGTTTCATAATCTAGAAAATACAGAGGGTATTTTAACTGGCTAAATCTTTCTTTAATTGCTTCTGTATTAATATACTCTTTCTCAGATTGCGCTACATTTACCTGAAACCTTTGTTTAGGGGTAAGTTTAAAACTTTTAGGTACGTCCATAATGTTAAAGATGTTCATACTCTCTAACTCTCTAACACTTTTTTCATTTTGTGAGATCTTGTTAATATCATATATTGAATAATCAGGTAAGTTCGGATGGCATAGAGATATACAGGGGCAATCTTTGGGCTTTATACAGGAAGGAATATTTTCATTACTTTTCATTTTAGATACTAAATATGCATCATATCTTTTCTGTATTACCTCATCTTTTAGTTCCTTAATCTCCTCATTTAAGTATTCTTTGGTAAATAGTTCAGGTAAGTATATCTCTCCATCTTTAACATATTCTTTGTTTAAATGGAGTATATATACATCTCCAATATCATATTTTTCTTTAAATACTAGATACTGGAATGTTACATCATGTCTATGTATGGGTTTTACGCTTGTAGATGATTTAACTTCATACATATCCCATTTGTTTGTTTTGGGGTTTAATATTAGGATGTCTGTTCTAGCTTGGTAGTATTCATAACTATGAGTAGGTTGTACTAGTAAATTTTCTTCTGTTACTCCATACTCTTTAAGGAGGTACTTCTTTGTATACTGTATTGCTAATTTTTCTACATCATATCCCTGTTCTAGTAAGTGTTGGGTATATGTATCTAATATGTTCTTTTCAATCTTTCCGTTTTTTACTGCCCAAAGGTGTAAAGGGCTGTCTAGGTATGTAAGGTAGTCTGTTTTAGAAATCATAATAGATTATACTATGAAATTAGGGTTGTAATATTTAAAAAGATAGTAGTATAATTGCAAGTCATTGGGGCGCTAGCTCATCCGGTAGAGCAACTGCCTTTTAAGCAGTAGGTGCTGGGTTCGAGTCCCAGGCGCCTCATTCCCATTAACGCATACTGATGATATAATAGCCTATATAATTTAACTTTTATTCAAATGACAGTAGAAACGAAAGAACATGCCCAAGGACCATCACACTGGGAGGATATAATGCCTCTATACAATTCCCCATATCCAAATGAGAAAGGAAAAGCAATAGCAGAGCTGCATCGTAAAATGGCAATTACAGAAGATTGGTCACGGAATCCTCTTCTAGAAAATGATCCAGAAGCATATGGAGAGGGATTAGATTTAGCAAGAAAAGTAGCACTTGATTTAAAAGAAGATAGATACTTGGGGTTAAGAGGTTATGCTCTAGATATCCTTGAGGACGTATTGATTGAAACAGAAGGTTGGGATCAATACGCAGATTTATACAAAAAAGCTGCAGAGGCAGTAAGCCTATTATGTGAAGACTCCGACAAAGAGATTAGAAATACGGCTATGAATATATACTATATAGCTGATGAAATAGAAGAGTAAATTTCTTCTTATTTAAGAATATCTAGTTCTCCACCTAATCTCCAATACGCTACTCCTGCAATTTTGTATTCTTTAGCAATTTCTCTTTTTAATTTGATTCCCTCCGGGAGTTGAAAGTATGCTTTACATAGAAAACCATCATCGCAACCAAACTCAGCGTATCCCTCCCCTGTGTCCATACTGTATGTATGGTTAATATTAGTGCTATCTATAATACTGTTTTTAACTGTTGTATATGTAAAAGCAATGGTTCTATCACTAGACCATTGATAACCGTAGAGATTAACACCTAGCCAAATCTTTTCCGAAGGTATTTTCTTTGTAGCATAAGCTAATATGTCTCTAACCCAGCTTACAGGAGCTATCGGTCCAGGCTCTTTCGATGACTGTACAGTATAGTCATATGCCATGATTCTAATCTCATCTGCTATTTCTCCAATAATTGAGTATTCTTGTACCTCTCTTGTCTCCTGACTTTCA
>JAAZGF010000083.1 GCA_012511375.1 Candidatus Dojkabacteria bacterium
ATTGCATTTAGACAGGGAGGAGTACAAGAAACGGTATCTGAAGAGAATCCTAAAACAGGAATCTTTTTTGATAAATATAGTGTTAAAGAGCTGTCTAAGATTTTAAAGAATTTCAAATCAGAAGAGTTTGATCCAGATAACTGCAGGAAACAGGCAGATAATTTTGCATCTGAAATATTTGTATATAAACTGCAGAACTATGTCAAAGACGCTATACAGCAAAAGTAAAAGGATTTTTGATATCTTTTTCTCAATACTTCTAATTGTAATATTTTCCCCTTTGCTTTTAGTAATCTGTATTCTAATAAAATTAACAGATGGTGGAGAGATATTTGTAAAAGATCCTGTTAGGTTAGGAAAAGATGAGAAAAAGTTCCAGATGGCTAAGTTTAGGACTATGATTCCTAATGCACATAGAGATATTTTAGAAAATGAGGAGTATGCCGAATTAAAAAGAAAGTGGGAAAAGAATGGTAACAAGTTGAGAATAGATGAAGATATTAGAATTACTAAAGTGGGAAAGTTTCTTCGAAAAACTGATTTAGATGAACTACCTCAAATATTCAATGTTCTAAATGGTGATATGTCTATGGTAGGACCAAGGCCTCCATACAAGGATGAGTTAGAAAGACATTTTAAGAAATATCCAGGAGACAAGAAATATTTAAAAAAGATTTTCTCTGTTAAACCTGGTATTACAGGAATATGGCAAGTATCAGGGCGTAATGAGATAACGTTTTCGGATAGGTTGAAAATGGATTCAGAGTACTCTACCAATTATTCTTTCCTACTAGATTTAAAGATATTGCTGAGAACACCATATGTAGTTTTAACAAGAAAGGGAGCCTATGAGTAGGGATACAGTGGTGGTAATAAAATCTATAAACTATTCAGAAGCAGATAGGATTGTAACTGTTTTTGGGAGAGAGTTAGGTAAGTTTACTCTTTTTGCTAGAGGTATTAGGAAAATAAATAGTAAGAATAGGGGAAATATACAGACTTTGTATACTAGTAAAATATCTTTCTATGAAGGGAAAGGTATGCCTTTACTTACAGAGTCAGAGTCTGTAGCAAGTTTGGATATAGATAATTTAGATATGAATAATGCAAAAAGGATTCTCTTTCTGTTAAACAAATTTTTACAGGAGTATGATCCATATCCAAATCTTTTTGATGCTTTACAAAGAGCTTTAGCATTAAATTTAGATAGTAGATCAATGAATAAGCTGAGAATAAAGTTTCTTAAAGAGATGGGATTTTTAAATGATTTTTCCTCCTGTATTCATTGTGGAAGTAAGAAGGATATTCAGTATATAGATAGTAAAAACTTTGCACTAGTGTGTAAAAATTGCTACAGTAATAGCAATAGTAAACCTTTAGGGAAGGATCCATATGGATCTTCAGTTTTGACAGAAACAATAGATAACTATATTAAGAGAATAGTAGAAGAAATATAATGCAAATAAAAACTGCCTTAAAAAGAATAATTCTGATTTCAGTATTTCTATTTCTCTTTCCTTTTAATACTTTTGCTCAGTTTGGAGATTTTGTTACTGATCAGCTTAATGTTAATATACAAGCCTCGATAAATGTAGATTTACATTCACAAATACTATTAAACCCTTCAACAGTAGAAGTATTGCAACCATCAGCAGTAATAGTTAGTACGCTTAATCCTGGAGGGAGTCCTAAGCCAGGTAGAATGATTCAGTTGTATGTAGAGGGAGATTCTACAGGAATATCTATTATACAACCCACTACCGTTACAGATTCCAATGGCAGTACAGTTGGCTTTGTAACTTCAACTATTCCAGGTACATATATGATATGTGCTAGAGATATTACTGAGAGTATGGTTATAGATATAAAGGAGTGTAAAGCTCTCTATGTGACTCCAGTTCCTGCTCCTACTATGTTAGAGCTTCCTCAATATACAAGAGGAGATAGCTGTAATGTTATGTGGAATATGTCAGGGACATGGGTATATGAATACTATGTAGAGGTAAGTTTAACTCCCTCTTTTGAATCAGTTCTGTACTCTAGCGGTTGGATTGATGATAGGTCATACCAATTTGATAACTTAGAAAATGAGCGTATGTATTTCTACAGGGTAAAGGCTAGGAACTCATATGGAGGTGAGAGTAAGTGGTCTAATATCGTCTTTTCTGTTCAAGATTCTCAGCCTCCGTTAATAGAGCTTATAAATATTACAGAGATGGATGGGGATACTACAGAGGAGTGGAATTCTAATTTTGTTGTAAATATACAGTACAGAGTTACAGATAATATAGGGGTTAGTAAAATGGTTTTTTGGTGCTTGGATAGGAAAGGACAGAAGCTTAATTGTAGGCATACAATGGTTGTAGATGGAGACTTTCTGACAGTATCTATTAAATTAAGTGATTTGGAGAGATTTAATCTAATCTATTTGTACAAAGAGTATGGTTTTTGTATAGAAGCAGTTGATTTAGTAGGTAATGTTAGTAGAAATTGTAATGCATTGTTAAAAATCCCATTTAAGATAAGAAGACCTATGAGAAGCTTGGATGATTCTTTTGACATAATTGTAGAAAGTATAAAGCCTGAAACTTTGCAAGATCTTTCTCTTTCTATGTCCTTAATTAATATTTCGTTTAGTTTGGCTACACTGCTTTTGGCATTTGGATATTTCCCATACTTAATAGTTCAATTGATACTATCTCTTCAGACACTCTTTGGTATTAGGAGGATAACTAAAACAGGAGGATATGTGTATGATTCATTTACAAAGGAGCCTGTATCTCAAGCTTTGGTTCGTTTGTTTGATTTAGAGAATAATATTCTGTGGTGGGATATGACTGATAGGAATGGGTATTACCTACTGCCTAATTTAAAAGAGGGTTCTTACAGAATGGATGTTGTATCAAGGTACTATACTTTTCCTTCTAAAGTAGTAGTAGGCAGAACAGATTTTCCTTTAGAAAATATATATCATGGGAGAGAGTTTGAGATTAAGGAGGGTGTGATTCCTAATTTTGCAATTCCAATTGATGAGAGAGATTTAAATAAAT
>JAAZGF010000084.1 GCA_012511375.1 Candidatus Dojkabacteria bacterium
ATATGGAGGTTATCTTAGATCTCAAGTCCCTGGTGGAAACAATTACGAACTTCCTGAAGATAATGAGTGTTACAAGGAGGGAAGTCACTTTTTTAGATCTCTTTCTGGTAATGTTCCTGCATGTATAAATATGTTTGAATGGATCATAGGTCGTTTCAAAGGGAATGTTAGCAAAGAAGATTGGGATGAATGTACTAAAGGAGTTTGCGAAACCATTACTCTTCCAGGGGGAGGGACAAAAGAGTTGTGTACTCCAAATCCAGAAAAATGTGTGGATATTGCCAACATAGGAATTAAAATGCCTCCTCTTTTGGGAAAGCCATATGAGTGTAATGAGCCAGTTGGAGATGGTACAGACAGGCTTTGTGCCAATGCCTTCTTGACAGAATCATACAAGGGAACTCTCTCTCCAGAAAGGGCTAGTGAGAAAAAAGTAGGAGGAGATCCTGACAATAATGGAATTATGTATTTTATTGCAACTCCATGTAAGCTAAGAGTAACAACACAAGGAGAAGGGAGCATCAAACGTAAATCAGTTACAGTTCCAGTAACCTGCTTGTGGGATGCTACTTCGAATAATCTAACCTACCAACTACAGGCAAAAGACAGGGTCCCTGGACAGGAAGATTTCCCTCAAAATTTCAGGAGCTATTGGAATGGAGTTTTACAAGCAATAAGGGTATCGGCTAAAAAGGATAAATATAATTTACCTTAAGATAAAATAAATTTTTATATATAAAAAATGAAAAAATTGAAGGTCCTTTTACTTGTTCCCTTAGTAATTATAATACTAGGAGGATTATCAACTACTGTACGGGCTGGTTTCTTTGGAGAAGCCACCGAATTTTTCCGTAATATGAATAATTTCGTAGATGATTTTACTGGAGAAGAGGGACAACACTCTTCAAGATTGCTTGAGACCACTACTTCCTCTATGCTCTCTAATGCAATACCTCAATTGTGTGATGAGGTAGGGTGTATAAGTGAAGAAGCGCATGACAGAATTCGAAAGAGAGGAGAGTCAATATCACTCTCTACTGCAGTAAGCAATCAGGTTATGGCTCTGTTTGAAAATCAACCTAGGATAGATGTTATAGCTCACTTAGCTGATGAATGGGTTCCTGGGTATAAAGAGAGTAGATCGGTGTATGCTAGTGGATTTTCAGACCTGAAAGAATCAGGTGTCCAGCCTCTATGGAACTTTATGAGAAATATTGCATATTTGGGTTTTGTAGTAATTATGATAGTAATAGGGTTTATGATTATGTTTAGGCATAAGATAGGCGGTCAGTTAATGGTTACTGTAGGAAACACATTGCCTCGAGTTGTAGTTTCTCTTGTTCTTGTGACCTTTAGTTTTGCAATAATGGGTTTGATTTTAGATTTCTCAGGAGTTTTAATGCGATTAATTTATGGTGTTATGGGAGGTATTAGGATAGATGAAATAGGAGGTTTGTTAGTAGGAACTTTGGGGGTTATTGGAACAGGAGGTTTAGGTGTAGGGTCGATTGCGGCAGGGCTTCTTTTCTTCCTAAGTGCTCCTGCAGGTTTTGTTACACTTGCTGTAGGCATCATTGTAATAGGTCTTATCATATGGGGGGCCATTAAGCTTTGGTTCTCCTTAATAAAGGCGTACTTCGGTCTTCTAATCAATGTTATCACAGCACCAGTAATTTTAATGGTTAGTGCTTTACCAGGAAATAACACAGCAATGGTTAATCTCTTTAAATCAGCAATTAGAAATGCCTTAGTTTTTCCTGTAGCATTCGCTATAGTCAATCTCCCTCATTTCTTAGCTTATTTGAATGAAGGAGGGACAACTATAAGTTTAGGATTCCCAGACACAATATTTTCAGTATTTGGGGGGACAAGTTCAACTCCAATAGAACTCTCAAATTTTTTCTTCGCTCTAGCAAGGGTTGCAGCACTATACTTAGCAGCAGAAACACCTCAATTTATGAAAGCAATTATTCCTGCTACAGCCTCTAAGTCAGGAGCAGATGTAGGTGCAGCAATTCAAGGAGGACTTAGTAAGATTCCTTTGATAGGAGGTTTGATGGGTAAATAGTTTTTAGTACAGATTAAGTATGGCTCAACAAAGAAAACAGTATGAAGGAGCTATGGATTCGATTTTTGACTTCATATTTGAACAATCGGAGAAACCACCAAACAAGAGATCTCCAGTGAAATTAACTGGTGTGGATGGTACTTCAGAAGTGGTGGAAGCTTTAGCAGCTATGCTTGAAGGGCCAGGGAAGTTTGTAAGCGATGAATCATTTGATGCCCTCAAAGAATTTGCAAATATAGATTTAGCAAA
>JAAZGF010000085.1 GCA_012511375.1 Candidatus Dojkabacteria bacterium
AGATAGAACAGCTAATAACCTTAGCAAGCAAGACCGAAGTTGAAACAGTAATAAAACAATATGAAAAACAAATTGAGAAGTATGGAAAAGGGATAGAAGAACTAGAAGCCAAGACAAGTGAAGATTTGGACTATACAATTCCCTATCGAACCTCTTCCAAAGAAGTTCTCGAAGTATTACAAAACCCCTATTCTGTATGGAAGAACTATAATGTATATCAAAAACAGAAGTTCTTCTCTTTCATCTTTGAAGAGAATTTGAGATATGACAAAATAGAGGGTTATCGAACCCCTAACTACACCTTACCTATAACGATATTTGAGCTTGTTAATACAAGCAAATCTGAAGATCTGGAGACGATGGGAATTGAACCCATGTCCAAAAGCTTTGTTTAGCACCATGTACAAACATAGTTAACCTTGTGTAGTAAGATGTTTCTAAAAAGGTTAACAAAAAGAAACATCCCCTCGATTATATATCTAAGCTTGTTACCCTATCGATCAAATAACTAACCGTACCCTGATAACGACTATCTATAACCCCTAATCAGGGATAAGGAATATAGACACTAGCTAAAATAATTAGCTAGACCTTATGCAAAGTTAAAGGCATAAGCAGGAGCCGCAAAAGCTGCTCTTACTTTATTACCTAAATCATTGACAAAGGCGACAATCTTATTTTCTACACTTAAGTTGTGTGTTGATATAACGAACCAACAAACGGTTTGTGATAACTAAACGCAATCTTCTGTCGAAAGCCTTACGTCCCCATATTGATAAAGAACACTGTATTATAGCATTTTTAGGTTCAAATTGCACTCTCAGAAAGGGTCCTAAAAACTCTTAAATTCGATTTATTTTAATCAATACAATATAATTTCACGCAAATATGAAATTAATAACACAAAATATATATTGCCTGATACCTTGGGAATCCAAAAAAGAAATCACTCTTAAAAATTTCTATCAACAAAATCCAGACATCCTCTGTATACAAGAACTAATCTCTGGAAAAAAGAACTCTTCCATCGAGGCAAATGATATTGCAAAAGAATTAAATATGTCCTTTTACTTTGTAGATTCCTACAACAATATGACCAACCAAGGAATTTTTGTTAAAAAAGAAAGTAATATAAAAGAAAGAGAGAATTATCTTTTTAACCTTTCAGGTTCCCTGCCTGATGGAGAACTAGAAAAGCATCAAAGATATATCGTTGCAAAATTGTTAGAAATAGATGGAAAAGAACTCCTAATCATAAACCTCCATCTATCTGTACTTAAACCTTTTAGGTATCAAAACTGGCAAGAAACAATGGTATGGTTAAAGAATTCTGGGTTAATTAAGAAAAATATAATGATTGTAGGAGATCTTAATACATACGACGATGATGATATTCATATTGAAATAGCAAAAGACTTTAAGAACGCTTGGGATGAAGTTAACAAAGAGAAATGTATATCATACTACTCTTCAGATTGGTGGATAAAGAATTTCCCAGAAAGCCATATTTCTAAAAATATAATAGGGAAAGATAAACACTGGAACGATAATTGTTTAGATTTTATCTTTTACAAAGGGGATATCAAGATTAATTCTGTAGAATACTTAGATATGGTTCCAAAAGAAACAGACCATAAAGGATTAATATTAGATTTTAATGTCTAGTCCCCTACATACCTCCAATGCCATGGCTCATACATCACTCCTAGCTTATTATTTAAAGGATATGATTCTCCAAAACCATACTTCTTTGCATTCTCCAACAACCACTTATACTCCTCTGTTCCCTCAAAAAGCCTCTCGTCTTTATCTTGTGGTACTCCCTCTTCTGTAATAAAATCAATCGCTACATAATCTGCAACAGAATGCTCACTATATCCAGGGACTGCTACTCTTTCAATCGTTTTTTGGATATCAAAATCATACATGTCTAGATAGTAAGCAAACAAAAAAAGTTGATACGCAGGAGAACGATATCCAGAAGTAACCAATACTCTTCTTCCAATCTCTTTAAACATTCTGTCGTTTATCCTTTTGTATGCTTTGTATGCACTTTGAGGTAAGTACCTTATACCTATCTCCTGAAAACCTTCCTCGTTATCTGCTTTAAATCTTTGTCCTTCTATTTCAACTAAATCTTTTGGGACTTCCTGTATACCTAAATACTCTCCCTTAAATCCGTATTCAAAAGGGTTAATCTTTAGTAATTTTTTCAAAGAGTTGACTTCTCTCTTATTTAAAAATCCATATAAAGTATCAAAGTCGGAGATTGAAAACTTCTCCTTCTTTTCTTCTATTATTTTTTGAAGAAGGAACTTAATTCTTTGCTTTTCTTTCTCTGTTATTATAATTTTTTTCTTTATTTGCATAAATTACTTTTTCCTTGCATACTCCCATAACCCAATACTGGTAGCTACGGAAAGATTTAACGAATCAATATCCTTACTATGTGGTATATACACACTCTTTCCAATATTTGCATACTCCTCTCCTAACCCCTCTCCTTCATTCCCCTGTATTATGGAAAATGGCTCATTAAACTCTACCTCCAATATATTACTCTTTCCATCTAGCATAAAAGGATAGTAATTGTATGTAGAGAATTCGGACATATAGTCATGAATATTAGAATAGTGCTTAAAATTAATCTTAAAAAAAGCTCCCATTGTTGACCTAACAACCTTTGGATCAAAGATGTCTACAGATGGTTCTATAATTCCTAAATTCTTAAACCCAAACCCCACCATTGTTCTTATTATCGTCCCCATATTGCCCATATCTACTGGGTTTACAAGAACTACATGGTTTTTATCATCTTCTAGTTCAGAAACATATTTTTCAAAGACACCAATAACATATGTATTTTCTTTAAAAGATATCCTGTCTATCAACTTATCATTAACCTCATAATGAATACCCTCTTTTTTACAAAACTCTAAAACCTCTTTGCCTCCTTCTGTTTCTAACCCTTTCTCTTTAAAGAATATATTTAAAACACTTTCCTTTCTGTACCTAAGTAATTCTAAAGTAGGATATGTCCCAAAAGAGTAGGAAAAATTATATTTTTTTTGATACCTTTTTATTCTTGGAAGTTTTTTCATTTAGCCTTTCTTTATAAATATTATTTAATACCCCTACTAAAAACCCAATTTGTCCAAAAAGTCTAGAAAGAAGAGATAAGTTTGAAAGATCTAAAAGATTCTTGTTTAATATTGGAAAGAAAAATATTTCGGATACAATTAAAAAGATTAATGAAAATATTACCCAAAAACTAAAATCTTTGTACTTCCACTCTTTAAGAAACATATCCCCTACTAAAGACATAGATAGAAGCATCAGGACTATACCTGAAAAGATGAAAACAGAGAACCCCCTAACAAAAATACTCCTCCAAGAGAAGAAAAAGAGAAAGGAGAAAAAGAGTAGCATGACAAAAACTAACAATACCCTCTTAGCAACCTCTTCCTTTTTGTTTACTTTCTGATCCCTCTTCTTTTCTTTTAAACTCCAATGTAGAAAAAAGATTACACTAAGTAGAATCCTTGAGCCTAGATATATGGAACTCCCGATACTGGTTACCTTTAAGGAAACTATTTGCAATATACCAACCAGAGTGAGTCCTATCCCCCAATAT
>JAAZGF010000086.1 GCA_012511375.1 Candidatus Dojkabacteria bacterium
ACAGCTCCTTGTGCAGATAAAGATAAGGAGGCTTTTATGCTAAAAGGTTCTCTCTCTGTTTCTAAATTTTCAATATCTTCTTTAAACAATTCTGCATCTCCTGGTGGTAAAGTTTTTGCTTGATAATCTATATCTATCATTTCTCCACTGGAAGAATATTCTGTGCTTCTGTATGATATTTCCCTTTTACTATTCTCATAAACATATTGCCCTAGGAAATAGGCAAGTGGATAAGTTACTTCAGAAAAAACAACCCTTGCATTGGTAGGAATGCTAAAGGAATCCCCTTGATCTGTTTCTAGACCTGAAAAACGGTAACTAGCTGATTGCTTATTATCACATAACTGAACTGCTGATTCTATATTCAATTGATTACTAAAATTACTACATGTTGCAAAATTCTGTATATTTGTCCATTGCCCTTCAAACAGAGCTAAAAATTCAGCCAACTTATCAAGAAAAGCTAAAAAGTCATCCCAGATTCCTTCAACATCTCCACTCTCCTCTACCATACTCTGAAAAAGTGCTAGCTCTTCCTCATCTCCCTCCATTAGCTTTGTTATATCTACTAATCCATCAGTCATCTCTAATATGTTACTCATTTCTTCAACAAAAACTTGCTCCTCTACCGTTAACGAGCCACAGGTAGTACACTCATCTTCTGCTACCTCTTCAACTTCCTCACTCCAACTTTCTACCTTCATATTATTAGAAATACCATTTCCAAACTTTATAGCAACAAAGCTAAAAGCTACAAGAAACATCAAAAACCTTATTCCATTTTTATTCTTTTTTCTATTCATAAATTCTTAATCATTGTACCTTTTCTTCTTTTTTTTGTCATATGAATAATATATATAGTAAAGGGAGTAACTACAAGCAGAATGGAAAGTATAACGATATATATTATATTATCAGACAGCCCTGTTTTTGGTATCTGTGTCCCAGATTCATATGTTACTTGATAATTTTGTCCTGAAGAACCTGTACTAGTTGCCTGTAAATGGATTCCCGTACTATATCCCCAAATACCATAGTTAGAAAGCAACCCTATTTCAGAACTCTCTACTCCTAAGACAGATTTACCTTCTAACAAAACCTCTATATCCCTGTTACCAATTCCTTGTGCTTGTTCTTTATGAGTTTCTGTTGAAGCTGTTGTGACCACATCAAAATTTACACTGTCCTCTGATGTATATTCAAAGTACTCTAATCCATCCTCCGTTCTACTATCAGATATAGATAAAATCCAATTACTCCTCTGGTCAACTAAAGATGCAATATCTGCACTCCTACCTAAACTACCCACATTATCCACATCCTGTATATGCATAATAATTACAGCCTCTCCGTGATCTGGAATACCACTAACCTTACCTGCCACAGAATTAAAAGGAGGAGGAGTTGTTAATCTAGGGAATGTTTTTGCTATATATTTCTGCCCTTGATTAGTATACACCTCTTTCCCAGAATAGATTTCAAAATAGTATTCCATATCTGGCTGCAACCTTGTAACAGGGATATAGTGAACGTAGTACTCTCTTTTACTAGTTATACCATCCCTTTCATCGGAAGCTTCATTTGTTAAGGAATCTTTTGAAGTTCCATATTTAATATATCCTAACTCTTTCTGTCTAGAGAGCCATATCACTGTAAAACCTGTATCCATAGCATTAACAATCCTAACACTTTCCTCCCTTATTCCCCCTACATCCGCCAACCCTTCTACTGTTGTCATATCTATCCACTCCACATGAGTTACTATTCTAAATCGTCTGCTTTGTTCGACAGGCTGGTAGGCGTCAGAGGAATCAGAAGTTTCCGCATCAGAGGTTTCTAGAGATGGAGTAACTGGGGTAGAAATAAAGGGGGTAGAGCCTTCAGAGACAAAAAGTTTTGAATACGGATCATCTATATCTCCTACATTAAGAGGGTATACTTCTTTAAGAACTCCATTACTATCAAACAACTCTCCAAACGTCCCTTGAAGAAAAGCCCCTTTGTCAGGAGCTACAACAGCTACAATCACCAAACGATCATTCTCTCTGACGATAATATATGAACCATCTGATATTTTTCTTAAAGAGGAAAGATCTATATTCCAAGTACCTCCTTTAGAGACTACAGAAGACACAGCATATACATCCTTATCCATAGTAGAGATAAAGACCATACCATCTTCATTATTAACACCGCTCACAGACCCTGACACAGGATTTGCTGTAGGAGCAGTAGAAACAACTGTTGGTGTCTTAAAAGAAAAAGTTTCTAAGCCATCGCTCCCATACCTCTCCTCATTGGAAAGTATTGTAAAACTATAATTAGTATTTGGTTCCAATGCTCTTTGCGTAACATAGTGAGTCTTCCTTTTCCTTGAGCCTCTCGTATCAATCAATGGAGCTCCGTCTTGCCCATTAACAATCGGAATAACTGAACCTGTCGAAGTTGTATCGGTAACCCATGATACAGTAAATTCCTGAGTCCCAACATTCGTAAAAAGGACATTCGTAGGTTCTGGTTCTACAGATGCTCTAGTAACCCATTGGGCTACTTCTAAAGAAGCAAAAAGCACCAGAGGAATGCCCAAAAGAAGTGTAACTACTATAATTAATTGTTTCCTGTTCTTGCTAGGGACAGTCGCTATTTTCATTATTAACTATGATACCTAGAAAAAGCAATGATGACAATAATTAAATATACTTATTGTGCAAAAGATGAATATTTTTCTACTTCTTTAACCCTTCAAAAAAATCACCTACAATACTAATAGCAGACCCTATTTTCTTAACAGGAGCTAGTACTGCCCCATTAATCTCAATCAGTGTGCCCTTTACAACAGAGACTGCTTCCTGAGCATCATTAACCATAGCAGCTGTTTGTTTCAATATTTCATCTGTATTCTTTAACAGAGGCTTTACCTCCTTAACCACTTCCCCTGATCGCTTAATTAAAATAGCAAAGTAGTAAAGTACTAGACAAATCATAAAAACAATTACAGCTATTATAATCATCCAATAAACTGATGGTATATCAGACATATTATTATTTCATTAAGTTAAGTATTGTATATATAATACTACATTTTAAATAGAAGATTAAACAAAATGATATAATTGAGATATGGAGAAATTTTTTATAAGACACAAATTGTCTGTTGAAGATATAACTAACTTGTCAGATTCTGATAGTGAATTAGTTATTTCGAAAGGAGAACAAAAAATTCAAGATATTGTAAAAATAGAGACATATGAAAGAGAGTTTATAGGACAAATAACTGATATGAGTAAATCAAGTGTAGAAGTTCAAATAGTAGAAGATTTGGGAGAAAGAGAGGTTGAATACGAACCCACGATTACAATAATTCAATCTTTAAGTAATGATAGTAAATTTAATTATTTTCTTGAGAAAAGTGTAGAGATAGGAATAGAAAGAATTATCCCTATCCAATCTAAATATTCTCTTAAAACAAAAGCAAAGGCTATTAAAGATACTGGATACTGGAACAAATTAGTTAGAGATGCTGTAGAGCAATCTCGAAATATATTTCCTGCCATAATAGAGAGGCCAATAAGAATAGAGGAACTAAAAGGCAGAAAAATGAAAGGAATAAGGCTATGTCTATCAACTGCTGGAAAGGATTTAAGATTTCTTAATGATGTATTAAAACAAGAAGGTACAGATAAACCTATCTACATAGCGATAGGACCAGAGAAGGGTTGGAGTTCTTCTGACTTAAATATCTTTGAAGAGCTTGATTTCAAGTTTATCAAGCTAAAAGGTAATATATTAAGGACAGAGACCACTGGTTTGGTAATAGGAAGTATTATTAAATATTTAAAAGGGGAAATATAATCTATTTATTTTTTATCCCCTTTATACTCAATTTTATTTTCCCTTGACTATCTATCCCTACTACTTTTACTTTTATAATATCTCCTTCATTTACATATTTCCTTACATCTTTTACAAACTCATCTGATATTTCTGAGACATGTAATAATCCAGCAACACCTGGTGCTAAGTCTACAAATGCACCATAGGTCATGATTGATGCAACCTTTCCTTCATACACCTCTCCTACCCCTGCATGGAAATCATAACCAGATATCAGTGTTTTTGCTTGCTCTATGGATTCTTCCGACGAACTGTATATATTTACAGTACCATCCTCTTCAATCTCTACCTCTGCACCTGTCCTCTCTGATATCTCCCTAATATTCTTACCTCCGGGGCCAATAATTTCACCTATTTTATCTTTAGGAACTTTTATCTGAACAACCCTTGGAGCATATTTAGATATCTCACTTCTAGATTCTGATATTGCTTCTGCCATTTTTTCAAGTATTTTAAGCCTTGCTTCTTTTGACCTAGCAAATGTTTCCTTGACCACCTCCATAGTTAACCCTTTAAGCTTAGTATCCATTTGTACAGCTGTCACGCCATCTCCCGTTCCAATTATCTTAAAATCCATATGGCCATAGAAATCTTCCGTACCAATCATATCAGTAAGAACTTTAAAGTTTCCATCATCTCCCATTACTAAACCACAAGCTATTCCAGCAAGAGCCTTTTTAATTGGGACACCTGCAGCCATCATCGCCATACTAGAACCACAGGAAGATGCCATAGAGCTAGAACCATTCTCTCCCTGAATCTCACTCATTATTACTATCGTGTATGGGAAATCTTCTTCTGCAGGGATTACAGGAAATAATCCTTTTTCAGCCAACATGCCGTGACCTATTGCTCTTCTGCTTGGGATTAATCTAGGCCTCTCTGCATCACCATAGGCAAAGGGTAAATCATTATAGAAGTGCATAAACCTTTCCTCCCTTTCACCTTCCATATCATCTACTAGCCTAACATCTCTTAAACTCCCTAGAGTAACCACTGTTAACGTCTGAGTTACACCTCTTGTAAACAGTGCTGAACCATGCACCCTAGGTAAC
The DNA here is from genome assembly GCA_012511375.1 of Candidatus Dojkabacteria bacterium. Taxonomy (GTDB): domain Bacteria; phylum Patescibacteriota; class Dojkabacteria; order SC72; family SC72; genus UBA2177. The sequence goes on from JAAZGF010000086.1 coordinate 4,950, forward strand.
AAATCAACTTCTGTATCCATCTCCCTTATTTCGTCTATTTTTCTTCCATCAACCCTAACCCCTTCCTCCAGTACTATTTTTCTCATAGCCTTCTTTAAAAGGTATTCATATGCTTCTTCCATTGAGGACTTAGAATACTTACCTTCAAACTTCTCATACAGTTGCTTCTTTGTTTCTACGTGAGTCTCAGTATTTTGCTCTTTTAGTTCTTTCTCTATCCTCTCCTCTCCCAAGAATTCTACTAGATCTTTTATCAACTCCTCAGATATCTTGTTCTCCTCATATGATTTATCTTTCTTCTCTAACTTTGACAAGAAATCCTCCTGAGCCACCAACCAATCTTTCATATATATCAAAGATTTTTCCATTCCTTCTATAATCTTCTCTTCTTCTACCTCATAACATCCTGCATCTATCATTGTAAATGTCTCTCCATCACCTGCTACTACGTAATCCATTTTTTCAACTTCAGATGTTTTACTAAATGTTTTTAACAGGTTAACAAACCCATCATCTTCATAACCAACCCTAACTCCAGATACTGGACCTTCAAAAGGTGCTGTCGAATTCATCAAAGCTACAGATACTGCATTAACAGCTAAAATCAAAGGATCATTTTCCTCATCATAGGACATTACTGTCACTATTATACTAACCTCATCTTTGTAATCTTCTGGAAACCTAGGTCTAATCGCCCTATCTATCATTCTAGCTTTAAGTACCGCATCATCCGTTGGAAACCTTTCTCTTTTTACAAACCTAGATCCACTTATCTTCCCAGAAGCATAGAATTTCTCTATATATTCAACTGAAAGAGGAAAATAATCATACTCCCCATTAGTTGGTCGAGTATTTACATTAACCGTAATTACAGTATCACCCATCTTAGCTAATATTGAAGATTGGGATTTTAGAGCAAGTCTTCCTGTTTCAAAAGAACACTTCCTACCCTCTATTTCAAACTCATGTTTTCGAATATCAAACAACATCTTGAATAATTATTAATAATTTAACTATATATATAGATAACCTAGACTAAGTATAGAGAAATCTATATTAAATGGAAAGTTGTTACAAAGAAAGAGGATAGAAAGATTATATTTCTAGCTTTTTTGATATCTCTTTATACCTCTCAGGTTCATTATCCTTTAAATATTGTATCAATCTTCTTCTTTTGCTAACCATATTTAAAAGACCTCTTCTTGAATGGTTATCTTTTCTATGTACTTTGAGATGCTCGCTTAATTCTTGCACTTGTTGTGTTAACAAAGCAATTTGAACTTCTGGAGAACCTGTATCACCCTCATGAAGGGCGAACTTTTCTACTATTTTTGCTTTCTGTTCCTTGTTTAATGACATGTTATTAGATTAGCATTATATATTTACTTAATCAAGTGAAATCTCGCTTGGATATGATGAAAACATTTTATACTGTTATGGGGTTTATGTCAAGCATTATTGCCTATTTAACAACCTTATAGCAGTATATTTTATCTCCTTCCTGTACTTCTACTGAATGATCTTGAAGTTGTATTCCACAATCGAAACCCGATTTCACTTCACTAACAGAATCCTTGTTTATTCTTAAACTTTTAATTTTATTCTCTGTAATAATCTCATCTCCTCTTACTATATCAACCTTACAGTCTTTCTTAATATAGCCATCATTAACCCTCGAGCCTAAAACTACAGAACCGTCGGACAAAGTAAACAGAGTTCTTACAGTAGCATTCCCTATTTCTTCTTCTACTGATGAAGGCAACATCATCAAAGACAATGCTTCGATTACTTCTTCTATCAACTTATATATTATGTCGTATGTTTTAACTAAAATCCTTTTCTTTCTTGCATAATCCATTACTCCTGGCTCTATTCCAACCTCAAAACCTAAAACAATCGATTTAGAAAGCTCTGCTAATTCTATATCTCTCAAACTTATTGATCCAACTCCCGAATCTACTATATTAACTCTGTATTCATCTTCCTCAACTTTAGTTAAAGAATTTATTATTGCCTCTAAAGAGCCTTGAGAAGAACTTTTTATAATAACATTGAGAGATTCTCCTGTACCCTCTTCTTTAACTGAAAAAAACTCTTCTAAGGTTAACTCTGTATCTTCTCTCTTTAAATTCATTTCTTCGTAAAAAGAATTTAAAAGTTTCTCATCTTTCTTCTCCAACATATATATTGTTGTACCTAAGCTAAGAAGGTTTGAAATTCCAATTATTTTACCTCCACAACCACAATCCATAGCACAAAGATTTTCACCCTCTTCTGTAATTATAGCTTTTGCTTTCTCTATGTAAGTCTTGTCATTTACCTTGTAGCCTATCCAGTTGCCTTGGCATATTGTCCCTTGCGTGAGAGCTACTGAAGAGGTATTTCCTTTGTACTTGTCTTTCACAGATTCTAAAACATACGCCTTTCCTAATACACCATCTGGTAACTCCTCCGAACCCTTTACTCCTTCTACCTCAGCTACTAGTAAAATCAAATCTATAAGTTCAGAAATTCCCTTTCCTGTTTTTGCAGAAACCTCTATAACAGGAACTTTTCCTCCAAATCCTTCTAATTGCAATCCATTATTAACAATATCTCTTTTTACCTTCTCTATTGATATATTGGGAAGATCACACTTACTTATTACGACTATTGGCTTAGAATCAGAATTATTGATTATATCTATAGATTCCTTAGTTTGAGGCTTAACTCCGTCATCTGCTGCTACTATTAGTAAAACTATATCTGCAATACTTCCTCCTCTTGATCTCATCAAATCAAACGCTTCATGTCCAGGAGTATCTACAAATGTTATCCTTTCGCCATCCTTAACCTCTACAGTAAAAAGAGAAACTTTCTGAGTAATACCTCCCGCCTCACAACTGTGCACATTACTTTTCCTTATCGTGTCTAGTATTGTTGTCTTACCATGATCTACATGTCCTAGGATTGTTACAATAGAGGGTCTAGCAGAAGCATTAACGCTTTTCCCCTTGTTCTTTTCTGTTGTAACAACATTCCTTTTAGACATTGTATTGTACTAACTAGTATATTATTTCTCCTCATCATCTGTGGTTTTGGGTTCTTCTTCTTTCTCTTTTTTAATCTCTTCCGAAGTTTCATTTGTTTCTTTTTCTAATCCTTCTTTTATCTCTTCCAAATCCTCCTCCTTTATTACCTCTCCTCCTGAGCCTACTATATCTATTTTAAAACCTGTTAATTTCCATGCTAATCTTACATTTTGCCCATCCCTTCCTATTGCCAATGACAACTGATCATCAGCAACTGTAACTGTTGCGGTCTCTCCATCTATCTCTACATTATCAACCTTTGCTGGGCTAAGAGCATTTGCTACAAACCTCTCACTATCTTCATCCCACTCTATTATATCAATCTTTTCCTCTCCTAGCTCGTTCATCACATTTGCTATCCTTATTCCTCTTTGTCCTACACAAGAACCGATAGGATCTACACCCTCCTGATTTGAATATACTGCCATTTTACTTCTTGAACCTGCTTCCCTTGCAATGGATTTGACTTCCAAAACTCCAGATTCTATTTCAGGAACTTCTAACTTAAAAAGCTCTATTAAAAACTTAGGGTCTGCCCTAGAAACAATCATTTGAGAATCTACTATTTCCTTAAGAAGAACTTTGTATCTATCCCCAAATCTGTAAAACTCATTTGAGATCTGTTCTTCAGGAGGCATATATGCAGTAGCCTTTCCTATTTCAAAAATCACCTGTCCCTTTTGCATTCTCTGCATTAAAGCATTAAATACCTCTCCTATCTTGTCACTATATTCGCTAATAACTGCATCCTTTTCAGATTCTCTTATCTTTTGCAAAATAACTTGCTTTGCTGTTTGTGCTGCAATCCTTCCGAAATCCTCTAATGGCATCTCTATCTGAACCGAATCCCCAGCTTCTACTGTTGAAGAAATCATCTCTGCTTCAGACACAGAAATCTCTTTCTCTTCATCTTTGACCTTCTCTACTACTTCCTTAGTGGCAATTAACTTAAATTCTCCTGTTTCTCTGTCCAATTCTACTGAAAGATTACTGCCTGGAGCATTTTCGTCCTCCTCTTCTTCTTCTTCGTAAGTTTTAATTAAATCCGCATATTTTTCTTTTTTGTATGCGACAAGAATAGCTGATTCCAATGCTTCGAAGATTTCTTCCTTTTCTATTCCTCTTTCTGCAGCTATTTGATTAATAGCGGCAACAAATTCTGATATCATTGCCATTTTTGTTTTTACTTAATTTAAATTTATACAACAACTAGAAAAAAAGGTGAGAATATCCATCCTCACCCTCATCCTTTGTATAACTTTCAGACCAAGTATAGCACAGAAGAGAGTACAAGTAAAAACAAATTTACAAACTATTTACTTTCGCTTAATTGCTCCCATAACTTTCTCTCACTTCTACTTAACCTTGTAGGAACATCAACATTGATTCTTACATAATGGTCTCCTCTTTTCCCTTCCTGATTAAGGATAGCGCTACCCTTTTCTTTTATCTTAAATATTGTACCTGATTGGGTGCCTTTGGGTATTCTTAATTTAACCTTCTTGACAACAGTTTCAACCTCTATAGTCCCTCCTAGAACTGCCAATGGAACATCTATACTTTCTTCTGAATAGATATCGTTCCCTCTTCTTTCAAACTTTTCAGAAGCTTCTACCTCAACCTCTATATACAAATCTCCTACGACTCCTTTGTTCCTTCCAGCATTCCCTCCACCTCTAAACCTTAAAACCATTCCATCATATGATCCTGCTGGAAGTTTGATAGAGACCTTTTCCTCCTTACTTTCAACTCCTGTACCATTACATGATTTACAAGGATTCTCAACAACTTGCCCTGTTCCACCACAATTGCTACATGTTGACATAACAGATACTTGTCCTAGAATTGTATTTCTTACCTCCCTCGTCTGTCCAGAACCTTTACAAACAGGACATTCTTTTTTCTTTCCATCTTCACTTCCTGTACCAGCACACTTTCCACATTGGACCTCTCTTTTAACCTTTATCTCATACTCTCCACCCTGCATTGCTTCTTGGAACGTAACTCTAATTCTGTATCTAATATCTGCCCCTATATCCTCCTTAGGTCCTCTTCTTTTCCCTGTATCCCCAAAATCAAAACCAAACCCACTCTCCTCAAAACCTCTACCTCCAAAAAATGCACTAAATATATCCCCCATATCAAACGGAGTCCCTTGCTGATAGTAACCATATCCTCCATTTCCAGTCCCTGGATTAAAACCAGCTGTCCCTGCATGCCCATAGTGATCATATGCCTCTCTTTTACTTTCATCAGAAAGAACCTCATAAGCTTCCTGTATCTCCTTAAACTTCTCTTCTGAATCGGTTTCTTTGTTTACATCTGGATGATATTTTTTAACAAGTTTTCTGTATGCTTTCTTAAGCTCTTCTTTCGTAGCTTCTTTCTTCACTCCCAAAATTTCATAATAGTCTTTCTTTTCCATAACGTAATGATTTTAGCAAAGAGGAATGATATTTGCTACCCCCTTTTAACTATCAGCTAAAATCTGCTAACATTTATACTATGCAAAATACTTGGAATATTCAAACACACAACGACAGAAAGGTAAAAAGAGTAAGAATATGGATTTCTGCACTTCTCTCTCTTACTGGCCTTCTCATTCTTGCTAGCCAAATTATTCCTTTGACTAAATCATACGTGGATGGAGTTGTAGAACAAAAAAGAGTTGATATTAAAGTAGAACCTGTTCCCGAATCCTACAAAAAATATATACAAGAAGAGTTTGCGTATTACGATCCTGGATTAAGTTACTTTGCTAATCTCTCTCAACAACTAGGAGATTTGGACTTCTCTTCTCATTTTTCCTACAATCCAGAAACCCTCTCTCAAAGAGAAATCTCTATAAACAAAAATTACAGAGAAGATATGCATATTACAATTGAAAGTGTTGGAATTAGAGATATCATAATCTCTTCAAATGTAGAAAGTAGTAAAGAGTCTGTATACAACCAATATCTCAAAAGAGGAGTAGCTCATTTTCAAGTAACACCACTCCCTGGAGATGGCGGTAATTCTTTCATATATGGGCATAGTGCTGTTGAATCTTTTTTTAGTAGAAACAAAGATTTACCTGAAACTATATTTTCAAGACTCAATGATATAGATATAGGACAGAAAGTAGTTGTCAACAGGGATGATAAAGTAATAGAATATATTGTAAGGAACAAGAAGGTTGTGGAGCCTGATGACTTCTCAATCTTACAACCTGCAAACAACAAGGAGACAATCACTTTAATGACTTGTTGGCCCTTAGGGATTGGCTCAAAACGATTGATTGTAGTAGCAGAAAGAAGATAATATATAATTTTGATAAATATGGATAAAAAACAGAGGAACCTCTTAATAATTGTAGCGATAATTCTACTCCTCCTAATAATTGGGACTGTTGTATTCTTGCTTATTAATAAACAAGCAACAACATCTCCAGAAGCAGGCAAGAACGGGAAACCTTCTGGCTTAACAGAAGATAGAATCGAACTGAGTTACTGGGGACTGTGGGAACCAAACAGTGTTATGCAACCAATAATAGATGAGTTTGAAGATATATACCCAAACATTAAAGTAAATTACTCTCAACAATCTTTTACCGCTTACGAGGGAACCCTTTACACTAGATTAGTACAAACAGCGACAACAGCAGAACCAGCTCCTGATATTTTTAGAATACATAACACATGGACACCAAAATATTATAGATATCTTTATCCCCTACCAGAAGGAGTAATGAGTGCACAAGAATACTCTGAATCTTTCTATCCAACAGCACTCTCTGATTTCACCGCAAAAGATGGAAACATCTATGCAATGCCCTTCTACATAGATGGACTAATGGTTTTTTACAACAAAGATATTTTCCGACAAGCAGGGATAGAGAAACCTCCTGAAGATTGGGACTCTTTTGTAGAGCTTGCATACAAATTAACCAAAAAAGATGCTGCTGGAAGAATAGTTCAATCAGGATTAGCTATAGGAACAGCTAGAAATATTAAGCACTCTAGAGAAATTCTCTCTTACTTACTTCTACTAGAAGGTGTTGAAATTATAGATTCTACAAGAACTAAGATTACTCTAGATACCCCTACAGGACAGAATGTTTTTAGGACATACACAGACTTTGCTAAAGGAGATAATGCCATATGGTCACCCACATCGAGAACTGACCTTGAAATGTTTTTTGCGGGAGAGTTAGCTATGATGATTGCTCCTAGTTGGAGAGCCTTCGACATTATAGGGGCTTCTCCTACTATTGAATTTGACACAGCGGCTCTTCCTCAACTCAAAGAAAACGAACAGAAAGTTTTCTACTCTACCTATTGGGGAGAAGCAGTAAACAGAAATACTTCTCATCCTTTAGAGGCTTGGGCTTTTGTTAAATTCCTTTCGGAGAAAGAACAACAACTAGCACTCTACTCTAACTCCTCAAAAATCAGAGCCTTTGGAGAACCGTATTCACGAAAAGAATTAAACAGTGAAATGCTTGGAAGACCATATGTCTCAGCTATTGCAGAAATGGGTCCATTCATGAAATCCATACCTATCGGTGATGAACAGACTATAGATACCGCGATAGATAATGCCATAACTGAAATTAGTGAAAATGGGAAAACGATTACCTCTGTCCTAAAAGAAGCAGAACAGAATATAAATAATATAATTAAAGAAACTAACAAATAATAATGCCCCCTCTCAGTGCCCCTAGAAAATCTAAGCAAAAATCAATCATATATTTAACTTTCTTTCTTCTCTTAGCAATTCCTCTTGTTCTTTACGGCATAGCTCAAGAAAACTTTGATATTCGAAGGAGAGCATTTCAAGATTTGCAATTAAGTGATGAGCATCAATGCTTAATATCTTTCCCTCATGTTAGTCCATACTCTTTACAAGAAGGCAGTTCTGTTTCAGTGCAGGTTGACGGAAGGATTAAGGATGATTATGCAAAAGAACTTGTAATATATAATTCCCAAGGAGAGGTAATACATTCTGAAACTTTTGATACTCTTAAAACAGAATTTCAAACAAACTTCATATACACTCCCGAAATCTCTGGGAAATCAGAGATCTCTGGAAGAGTCATCAACGGACAAAATGGCATTATAGAGTGTCAAATAACAAGCCCTTTTGGTATCCAAGGACTACAGATAGTACCTAAAAACACAGCTCCTGAATTCCTCTCTAAACCAGCAGAATCTATACCTTCTCAAAATCTTAAAACTGGAGACGTGTAAGAATATACTCTTACAGCGAAAGATATTGATGGAGACAATATTAACTATTCATATACATTTACTCCAAGAGCTGATTGGTTGTCTCCAACAATAATAGAAGATGGAGCTAGTGGTAACCTTACAATCAAATTCAAAGGTTCTACAAACAAAGCTGCAAGCTATCTAGCACATGTTTTGATTCATGATGGCTATAGTAAAAATGTACGATCTCAATCATGGGTTATAAATGTAAGCCCTAAAGAAAATGATATCCCCGTTGTAACAATAACCAATCCCATCGAAAGCCTTAGAATAGATAAAGGAGTTACTTTTAAGACCTCATGGGAGTCTACAGACTTAAATCAAATAGTAGGACACGAACTATTCATTACCAATAATCCTACTAATGAAGACCTTTGGATAGAAATAGATAGCAAGATACCTTACAATGAAAATAGCTACAATTTGGATACCTCTAATTTAAATCCTGGTACTTACAAACTTCTTGTTAGATCTACAGACAATCAAACTCCTCCTGCTACTGGTATCGGTATCTCTCCAGAGATTGTAATAAGTGGAGTTTCAGAAGGAGAACAAAAAAGAGATGACGAGGTAGTACTAGCTCAACCACAAGTTATAAATGTCTCTCCTTCAAGCACTGACGAAGTAACAAACAGATTAGTAACAGTAAGAGCTTCTCTAATTGCTAGCCAAGGAACAACCATAAGTGATGATTCAATATCATTTAAGCTAAATGATAAAAACCTCTCCAAAGAAATCAGGATAAACAAAATAAATGAAACAGAATATACAATAATCTATCACCCAGAAGAAGAATTAGAATACGGGATAAACAAGGTTGAACTATCCTTCAAAGACAAACAAGGACAACAAGCCTCTAGGGTTTGGAACTTCGTAATAAAAAGTGACAAAGATACTGATGAAGAATCCTTCCTACTCTTTGGATACGAAATACCAAAAAATATAGTCATAATAGTAGGAATTGGGCTAATTACTGTAATATTAGCACTAGCTATTCCTTTCATAATATTTACTATCTGGAAAGGAGACAAGAGAAGAGACGATAGAGAACCATTTCAAAATGATAAGCTACCTCCTTCTACTCCGAAGGATACTCCTCAGTATGTAGGTATTGATTCTAAAGAACCAGAGTTTTTGAAAGATAAAGTAAAGACAAAAGAAGAACTCAACGAAGAAACCAAAAAAGAAGAAGATGTTTGGGACATGTATTCTGCCCCTAAGCCTGAAGATTTAGAAAAAGACTTAAAGGAAGTAGTAGAACAACCAATACCAAAGCCAGAGACCATTGAGAATCCCATACAAGGAAATATCCCACCAGAGCCAATCACACAAGAATCAAAAACTACTGAAAATTTAGAGCCAGAAGTAATTCCAGAAATACCATTACCGCCAACTCAACCTGAAATAGTAGAAATCCCTGAACCAGAAATCCCTGATGCAAAAGAATTACAAAACATATTTGACCAGATTCAACAACAGAAAAGCGAAGAAGAGATTAACAAAACAGAAGTAGTTAAAGAATAAAGAACTTGCTATAATCATCCGTAATGAAAGCATACACATACAAAGAGATTAGGGACAAATATATAGAATTTTTTAAACAGAAAGGACATTCTGAAATTCCAAACTCCTCCCTCATTCCAGAAGATGACCCATCTGTCCTTTTTGTAAACGCAGGAATGTTCCCCTTAGTACCATTTTTAAAAGGAGAAAAACATCCGAAAGGAAAAAGACTTGTTAATTCTCAAAGATGTATAAGGACAGGAGATATCGATTTAGTAGGAAATGCTACACACTGTACCTCTTTTGAAATGCTAGGCAACTGGTCTTTGAATGATTACTTTAAAGAGGAGGCTATTAACTTAACAGTAGAGTTTTTTGTAGAAGAATTAGGTTTTAATATAAATCAGATATACGCTACCGTATTTGAAGGAGAAAAAGAAATACCAAAAGATGAAGTATCTATTAATATATGGAAAGATATTTTCAAAAGGTATGGAATAGAGGCGAAAGTAGGAAAAGGAGAAAAAATAGAACCTCTTGGGAAAGAAGATAATTGGTGGGGACTGGAATCAGGAGGACCGTGCGGACCAGATTCAGAGATATTTTACAAAAATAAAGATGGAGAATTGGTAGAGATAGGAAACAATGTATTCATGGAATATCTTCTAGAAGAGAACAAGTACAAACCATTAGGAAGACATAATGTAGATTTTGGTGGAGGACTAGAAAGAATTACAACAATAGTTCAAGGAGTAGATAGCTTCTATGAGACAGATATCTTCTTCCCTGTTTTAAAGGAAATACAAAAAATTAGCAATACACAAAATCTTAAATCCCAACGAATAATAGTGGACCATATTAAGGCCTCTGTTTTAATCATCATGGATGGCATTAAACCTGGACCAACACAACAATCCTACATATTAAGAAGATTAATAAGAAGAGCAGTAAGACATGGAAAACTTCTTAACATATTAAAACCCTTCACAAAAGATATCTCCAAAATAGTAATAGCCCAATTTACTCAAATATACCCTGAATTAGAACTTAAAAAGGAAGAAATCCTAAATACAATAGAACAAGAAGAGCTAAAATTTAATAAAACAATAGAAAATGGATTAAAAGAATTAGAAAAAGAACTCACAAGAAAGAAAGCAATAGATGGTGGGAAAGCATTTCAACTATACCAAACATATGGATTACCAATAGAAGTTACAGAAGAGATTTTAAGAGAAAAAGGAGAAACAATAAAAAACAAAGATCACTTCTACTCTGCTCAAGAAGAGCATCAAAAAAAATCTCGAACCTCTTCTAAGGGAATGTTTAAGGGAGGGCTCTCAGATACATCAGAGATGACAGTCAAATACCACACAGCTACTCACCTCTTACTTAGCTCTTTAAGAAAAATACTGGGAGACCATGTATATCAAAAAGGTTGTAATATAACCCCAGAGAGATTGAGGTTAGATTTCCCTAGTGAAAAAAAATTAACTGAACTGGAAGTCAAAGAAGTTGAAAACTTAGTAAATGAAGTAATAAAGAAGGCGTATGAGGTTCACTATGAAGAAAAACCGAAAGAAGAGGCACTAGAAATAATCAAGAAGTACTCTGGAATTGCATCTTTTTCAGAAAGGTATGGTGATTTACTTAAAATATACTACATAGGACCTAAAGACAATCCTGCCTCTGTTGAAATATGTAATGGCCCCCATGTGCAAAATACCAAAGATTTAGGTATATTCAAGATAGTAAAACAAGAAAATGTTGGGGCTGGGATTAAAAGAATTAAAGCTATTTTAAAGTAGAACTTATGACAGAGAAATATCCTATACTTGCAATAGATTACGGAGAAAGAAATTTCGGTTTAGCTATATCAGATAGCAAAGGAATATTAGCATCTCCTTTGAAAGTAATTTCCATCACAAAAAATAGAGATGTTAATCAGATTATAAAAGAGATATTAGAGACTTGTGAAGAATATATGGTACAAAGAATACTTCTAGGAAAACCTCAGGAGTTTACAGAAGAGCATAAAAGAACTACAAAAAGAATAGACTCTTTTTTGAGAAAGCTAAAAAGCTTTACCAAGATTCCAATAGTTACACATGATGAGGCCTTTTCTACAACTGAAGCTCTAAATGTGCTAACATCTTCAGGACAAAACATTCAAAATTCAAAGCAAAAAATTGATAAAATAGCTGCTACGATATTCTTACAGGAATTTTTAAATTCAAAAAAATAAAAATAATGGAAAAGAAAAAAAGAGTTACTCCTTTGGTTCTAATTGTTATTTTAGGTTTGCTATTAGCAGGACTTTTTTTTCACTATAAAAAGACCCTTTCACAACCTATTGCTGAAAGTTCAGATAGAGTTAAGATAGTAATAGAAGAAGGACAATCAGTTAAAGATATACTTAATTCTCTTGTGGAAGAAAATTTCCTTAAAAAATATCACTCCTATTATATAAAGCTTTATTTAAAACTAAATAAGTTAGAAGGTAACTTGCAAGCTGGAGTTTATGAATTACCAAAAGAATTAACCATAATAGAGTTAATAGAAGCCTTGCAGTCAGGAAGGACACAGGATGTATGGGTTTTAATTCCAGAAGGACTAAGAAAAGACGAAGTAGCTGATCTTGTTAAAAAAGAATTTGAGAAAGAAGACCTTCACAGCTTTTCAAAAGAAGAGTTCCTTATTCTTACAGAAAATGAAGAATACATAAAGACACTTAACCTTCCCGTCGATGTGAGTAATTTAGAAGGATTCCTTTTTCCAGACAGATATGCTTTCCCTAGAGATGCAACATCCAGTATCGTGATAGGAAGAATGGTAGATAATTTTAAAACTAAAGTAGGAGAGGATTATACGTATGAAGATATTATCCTCGCAAGTATAGTTGAAAGAGAAGGATACAATCAAAATGACAGACCAATAATTGCAGGTATTATTCTTAAGAGATATGACGAAGGATGGTTATTACAAACTGACGCTACTCTACTCTATCCTGTAAAAGATTGGAAACATACTATTACAGCACAAGACAAAGAGGATGATAATGCTTATAACACTTACAAGAAGTTAGGCTTACCTCCAACTCCCATATGTAACCCTGGTCTACAATCTATAGAGGCTATATGGAAACCTCAAAAAGGTTCATACTACTTCTATATCCACGACAAAGAGAAAAACCCTCACTTTGCAACAACACTAGAAGAACATAATGCAAATGTAGCTAAATATCTAAGATAACTCCTAAGACTCCATGACCATAGATCTAGAACTTAATGATAATAATCTTAAAAATATACAGCCTAAGAAAAAAAGGGCTAAAGTAGCTAAAATTCCTGTAGATACTAATTCTCCTGAATACAAGAGAAAAAAGAAGAAGAGGATTAAAATATTAGCTATCACCTTCTTTTTCGTAATAATAGCTGCTTTAGGATTCCTAGTTTACAAAGGGTATATATTTTCTCATGAGCTAGGTTTTATTTTTTCTCCTGAAACTTTAATTACAAGACGAGACAAGGAACTAAAAAAGGATTCATCTGGAAGATTTACAAACATTCTATTTGCAGGCTTAGATACTAGAGAAAGTGGTGGCCTATTAAATACAGACAGTATCATAATTGCTTCATATGATTACAAAAATAATAATATAATCCTTCTCTCTATCCCTCGAGATTTCCATGTTGAAGTGGCTGAAAACGCTAATTGGTTTAGCAGAATAAATAGCATATACAGCAGTAATGAACAGAAAGAAGAAGGGACAGGGATGAAAGAACTCACAAAAACTGTTGAGAAAATAATCGGAGAAGAAATTCAGTATTACGCTGTGGTGGATTTCAATGCTTTCACAGAAATTATAGATGCCGTTGGTGGAATAAATATAAATGTTGAAAACTCTTTTACTGATTACATGTATCCCAAAGGAGTTGATTATCAAACAGTATCATTTAAAGCAGGACCTCAAACTATGGATGGAGAAACTGCTTTAATATATTCAAGATCTAGACATTCTTCACATAACAATGAAGGTTCAGATTTCTCTAGGGCTAAAAGACAACAAAAAGTAATAATAGCAATAAAGGATAAACTACTCTCATCTCAGTCATTAACAAACCCAAAAACTCTAACAGGTATCCTTGCCTCTATCTCTGGCAACTTAAAAATATCTGATTTTACAATAACTGATATAGAAGCTGCTTTTAAACTAGCTGATAAGTATGAAGAGGAAAAAGGAAAGACATACTCTTTTGTTTTAGATCCTAGCATAGGTAACTGGCTTCTAGTAGAGAAGAAATCTCTAGAAAGTGGTGCATATGCAATAGGCCCCAAAGCAGGTTTAGGGAAGTATGAGGATATACAAGACTTTCTTAAAATGGTTGTAGATAACCCTCAGCTATATGCAGAGAATGCAAAAATTATGGTCTATGATACTGGAATGGGAATTCAGAAAGCAAAAGAAGAAACAGACAAATTAAAAGAAAATTTCCCATATCTAAACATTATCTTTGCTGGAACTCTTTTTAGAGA
>JAAZGF010000087.1 GCA_012511375.1 Candidatus Dojkabacteria bacterium
AGACTAAAAGCAGTACAAAAAATTATTCCTAAAATAGCAGAAGATTGGAATGTTAAACTTGTTGTTCCAGAGTATTCTCCCAAGCAATACATGGGTTGTATTAAGGAAGGTAGTGAAAAATACGGAGAGCGATGTTTGAAATGTTGGGAAATTAGACTTGAGTATTCTCTAAGGTATGCAAAAGATAATGAGATAGAAAACATAACCACAACCCTTTTAACAAGTCATTATCAATCAAGAGATATCATATTAAAGATACTTAAAAAATTAAACAAAAAGTATAATATTAATACTATTGAAATAGATGAGTGTTCTAATAAGAATCATAGTGGTTTTTACAAACAAAATTACTGTGGATGCTGTTTCTCTTTAGTAGAAAAAATGACAAATGAAAGAATTTAATGCAATAATATAGATATGGTAGGGATATTAACAATAATAGCGATAGTGATAGTTCTCTTTGTAATATTTTTCCTTCTAGGACTGTTCTTTCCAGAGAAAGAAAGTACAGAGACAAAAGATGAAGAGAGGAAAGAGGAATAGTATTATCTACATATTCTCTTAATCTAGGTTGTAATACTTTAGTAACATCTTTAATATATACTCACAATATGTGTAGTAAAAGGCCATGTGTCTTAATAATAGAAGATGATGCTAACCTAGTACTAATTATTTCTAACTTTCTGAAAAGCTTACATTTCGATGTACTCTACGCATACAATGGGAAAGATGCTATAGAGGAAGTATTAAAGAATAAGTATCAACTCGCTATTATTGATTTAGGATTACCTGATATGAGCGGATTTCAAGTAGTAGAGAAGATACGAGAAATAAATAATAAGCCCATTATAATAATAACTGGATCAAAAGAGGAAAATGATGAAATCAAAGCATTTAAATCTCTTGTGAATTTGTATCATTACAAAACATTAAATTACGAAATTCTAGAAGCTCAGATTAAGTCTTTAATTAATCCAAACTTAAAAGGAAATATTATTAAAACTCTAGATATATACATTGATACAAGTAGAAGAATTATTAAAAACAAGAACAAGGTATTAGATTTAACTAAAACAGAAACTGACTTTTTAATTATGTTAGCTGAATCAAAGGGGGAAATTTTTACTAGAGAACAAATAATATCAAATGTTTTAAATAATTTTAATGATCCTTCAATATACTGTGTTGATACTATGGTTAGTAGAATCAGAAAGAAGTTTAAAAGTCCTTTAGAGAAATCCCTTATTAAAACAGTAAATGGAATAGGTTATACAATAAATCCAATTTATTTTGAAAATATACGTAGAGAGTATTCATAAAGGAATAATTACTTTAACCTCTGAATATTTCCATTTAGTACTATTAATAACAACTTTTCCTTTAAAATTTTCTTTTACTGCTGTCAACACAAAAAAAAGACCTAGTCCTAAGTTCTCTTCCTCCATAATTAAATCATTGTTGGATATTCTCTCAAGAATATCTTTTTTAAATCCTCTTCCATTATCCCTAATACTTAACACATAGGTATTATCCTGTATATACGTTTCTATTTTAATCTTCTTCTCCGATTTTCTTGAAATCTCTAATTCTTCTACAGCATTTATAAAAAGATTAAGAAAAATTCTGTTAAAAGTATAACAATCACCTTTTAATTTTTTATTCTCTAGCAAATCTATTTCTAAATCTATCTCACTTCTGTTTAGTCTTGTTTTTAAAATCTTTATCATTTTAGAAATACAATCAGCAGAATCAAATTCTTTTTCAATAGATTTAGTTTTAAGAATATCCAAGGAACGAGTTAGAATATTTTCGATATAGATGAGAGATCCAATAACTGTCTCTTTACATATATGCTCTTTCCCTTTCTTCTCCGACGAATTTTCATTAAAATATCCAGACAATACAGTTACTGGAGTACAAATGTCGTGTAGTATACATTTAGATATTCTACCTAACAGTCTATTTCGATACTCCATATTTGCCAAATATTTATATTTCTTGGAATTATTTAATACTTCCTCTTGGCAAATTTTCATAAAGATACAACCTTTAAACAGAACATACAAGAAAAGTAAAATAATCCAGTAAAGTAAGAGTTTTATAAAAAGATCGTCCTTGTAATACTCTGTATTCCCAATCCCTTCGTGAGAGAAGAAATTGCAAAACAGCATGATAATAATAAGGAGAAGAAAAGCAAAAAAATGAAAATCTAATTTGTTAAAGAGTATTAAATAAAGAAAAAAAGACATTAATATTAGCAGTAATCCATGAAAGAAAAGTCCTCGGACAAAAGAAAGATAGATAGAGAAGGAAAGGAAAAGAAAAATTATGAAGAAAGATGCAATTGCTGTATTCTTTTTAATACATAACCTTCTTACAAAAAATAGTACTAAGGAGAAACAGAATAGTACTAAACCTATTACAACAGTATTCTTAAAGAAGAAGTATAACGACAGTAGGAAAAAAGAAATAGAGAGAAGAAAATAAAGATTTTTTAGAAAATCATATATACACTCTCTCAAAGTTCTGTCCAGATTTTCTTCTAGATTCATGACCTCTATTATTAGATCTCTTTTATCAGAATAGCATAAAAGAAAAATGTTACAAAATCTTTACAAATACAAATATGATATACTTTTTATTATCGTGGAACAGTTAAAAATATATACAGTAAAAAATAAAGAAGAAGAAAAATTTCTTCGTAAGAAGAGTAAATACATCTCTGAAGAGGAGATAAAGAGTAAAGAATTTAAAACCTTCTTAAAAAATCTTCTTTATACAGCAAAAAATAGTGAAGAACAAATTGGGATTCCAGCAGGAGGGATTGCTGCTCCACAGGTAGGAGATAGTAGAAGGGTTTTTTACATATTAAGAAGTAATACAGAGGATTGGGAAGTCTATATAAATCCAGAGTTTAAGCCTTTAGATTTTAGTAAAATTATTACTACAGAGGGTTGTTTAAGTGTTCCTGATAGGGAAGGGGACGTAATGAGATACAAGAAAATAGAGGTAAAGTATCAAGATATAAATGGAGAGTGGAAAAAGGAGAAACTATTTGATATTGATGCTGTAGCAATTCAGCATGAGTTAGACCACTTGGATGGAATTCTCTTCATTGATAAAATAGAGTAATATTTATTTAAGAATAATTTTATAATCTTCAAAATGAAAAGGAAATTTCTTGTAATATTTACATTAATTATTTCGTTTTTTTTCTTGTTTGGTCTTAATAAAGCACTCTTTGCTGATGAAAGAGAGGAGCTAGACCAAATAGAAGCAGAAAGAGAAGAGGATTTCTTGAAGCAGTTAGAACTTGATATCCCTAAAATAACTGATAATCCTAGCCATTTAATAACTTTTGTAGATCCTTCTGATACTTCAGAAGGTGTTCAATTAGAAATAGATGAGAAGGGATTTGAACTCATTAGAAGTCCATATAGTCTACCTGCATTAAGAATTGGGATACACACACTTACTTTTAAGTTTGTAGATTCTCTTGGTTCTACACAAATTGTTGAGAAAGAAATAATTGTAATTCCAAGGCCTCCCATTATAAATTCTCCCTCTTTTGGTGAAGACTCTATGATAATCTCAGGTACAGGCTTAGCAGATTCTCAATTAATCTTAATCCTTTCCTCTAGTAAAAACCTTGATACTTTTGAAACTGAAATAAATAAAGAAGGGACTTGGAATATTGAGATAGATCTTACTGCTCTTCCCGAAGGTTTGTATACCTTTTCTGCATACACAAGACGTAATGGCTACGCAAGTGACTTAGCTGAATCTGTTACATTTGAACAGGGAAATTCACAAAACCACACTCTATTTCAAGGAAACAAAGAAAACGACATCTATTTCTCCTTTGGTGCTATTACTTTAGATAATATCAAACAAATTATTTTGAGCAATTCTGACTTACTTCTTTTAATTTTAATAACTTTTACCTTAGGTTTTTTACTTTCATGGGTTTTAAATGTAATTCTAAGAAATTCTACTGAGAAAAAAGTAATAGAAGAATTGGAGGAAAAAATGAATAATAATGGGAAGAAAGAAAAAGAAGAAAAGGGAATGACGCTAAAAGAAAAACTCTCTAAAAAAGGTAAAAAGGTTGAAGAAGAGAAAGAAGACAAAGAGGTTGAGGTAAAAGAAGAGGAAAAGAAGAAAGAAAAGAAAGCTAAAAAGGAAGAGAAAATTGTTACTAAGATAGATTTTTTAAAAGATTTCAAGACATTTGATCCTGACGATGAGAAAGGACGAGAGAAGGAGAAGATTGATATAGAGATAACTTCAAAGAAGTAACTGCTTAATACCAAGCCAAGATGGTGAAATTGGCAGACACGCTACGTTCAGGACGTAGTCCTAGAAATAGGGTGGGGGTTCAACTCCCCCTCTTGGCATGAATATCTCTATTTTAATAACCACTCCTGTTTTGATTATACTAATTGAAAACTATTACCATTTAGACTAAAATAGCTAAGCATTAGCGGGAATGACGGAATAGGCAGACTCACGGGACTTAAAATCCTATTCTAGCAATAGAGTAAGGCTTCAATTCCCTCTCCCGGCACCACAATTAAATTTTTCGAAAGCCGAGAAGAAGTATGAAAAACGAAATTACAAATTTTTCTGATTTACCAATCGATGTTTTAGATGCTTTTTTAAGAGAAGCAAATTTAAACACTTACGCCAATGAAAATGTCAAAAAAGTGTCTCCACTTCGCCTTGGCTCAAAGGATTATCACTTTGAAAAAGGTGACCTCGCTTACCATGATACTTATTTTGGGGCCACTAAATTTTTAGGTGAAGAAATCGTTTACAAAAGCGGGAAAGCTACTTGGGGTATGAATTACTACGGCTTTACAATAAGCAATGAAATAAGAGAAGATTTGTATGGCTCAATTTTGCGTCCAGCTCTAATGGCTGGTTCTGGCGATAATATACCGATTCGCGGACCGAAAGAATTTATAAATGGTGAATGGAAATATACTTTTAACGCTGATGGCGATTTAGCAAACTTTACGGGTGTTGAAGAAATTTCCAAGAACGACGAAGTGGTTTGTCGGCTATACTGCCACGGGGGCTTTATTCAGTAAAAAGTAGGACGTCATCAATTTCATTCACAAAAGGCTTACGCAACAGGAATATCTCTATTTTAACAACCACTCCTCTATATTGTGAAATCGCTGATAGGAATACTCTATACTATCCAAGTCTATCCCAGATATAGAATCTTTTACAAAGTAAAAGAACCTTGGATTATACAAGAAGAGAGCAGGGGCATCAGCAATCAAATACTTCTGAACCTGATCATACTTCTCTTTTCTCAACGTCCTGTCTTTTGTTTTTCTAGCATCTTCCAGTAAAATATCTACTCTTTCATATGAATAGCCTGATATATTTAAATCAGGATAATTACTCTTAAGAGAGTGCCATAAATTATACTGATCAGGATCTATTGTAGTTTCAACTTCATAAAGTAAAACTTCAAAATCTCTCGTAGCTATAATCTCCTGAGTTATTTGGTTGTAATTTAACTTCTCTAATTTCAAAACAACTCCCTCTTCTTTTAGCATTTGCTGCAGTATAGTTACCAATCTGTCGTTAGTTACATTATCAAAATAACTTAATGTAAAAGAAAGAATTTCTTTTTCGTCATTTTCAAAATATCCACTTTCTTCATTCTTTTCATAACCTATATTAGAAAAATACTCTGCCGCTTTCTCAGGATTGTATTCATAATATTCTAAATTACTATTAAAAGCCCATGATTCTGTATGAAAGACAGAATTCCTAACTACCCCCCCTATATTTGATTCCTTTAAAAATTTTTCTCTATCTATTAAATAATTAAGTCCAATTCTAATATCTTTCTCTTTGAAAAAGTCTTTCCTTGTGTTAAAAAACATCAGTTTAGTTCTATAATTTTCTGTCATTTCAAACTTATTAACATTTGTATATTCCTTTGTAAAACTCATTAAATCATAGTCCCATCCTCCTACTGCATCTAAAACGCCAATCCTAAAAGACATTTCTAAACTTTCTCCATCAGGAAAAACCTTTAGTACAATATTTTTAATATTAGCATCATACTTATCATATTTGTTATCACTCAAATATACAGAATTTTGCTCTGTTCTTGTAACCATATATCTCCCTGTTCCTAATGGATACCTTGCAAACATATTGAAAGGCAACTGACTTAAATCTTCATCTTCTAATCTTGATTTAGGAACAATGTGTAAAGAAACTGCTTCAAAGAAAATAGGGTTTGGTTCTTCTAAAGTAAATCGTATTGTCTTCTTATCTATCTTCTCAAAATTAACTCCTACTAAAGAAGCTCCAACTGAATCAAATCCGTACTCTTCTGCTAAAACTTTTGCTGTCTGAAAAGTAAAAAGAATATCATCCATACTTAACTTAGTTCCATCTTGCCAATAGATATCATCCTTAATCTTAAATTCATAAATTAACCGATCCTCTGAAACAGTCCATTCTTCCGCTATCCCTTCAGTAGGCTCTCCTTCTCCATCTATATATACAAATCTGTCAAACACCAATTCTTGAACTGCTCTATCTACATAGTTAATTGAAACAAACAAAGGATTAAAAGTAGATATTGCTCCTACAGACCCCTCAACAAAAGTATCTTTTGATTTTGAGTCTTCAACTATTGTAGCAATAACATTAGATTCAAGAATAAATAGTAAAAAGATACCAACAATTGCAAATACAAAAATATAACTAAAAGGAATAAATCTATTAAAAAATCTCTTTAGTAATGTTGGATAATTCCATAAAATATCTTTTATATTCGGCTTCTCTTTGTTTACAATTCTCTTTTCCTCTATAGCAATCTCTTGCAAAGCCTCTTTCATGGAAAATTCTCCGTTTTTCTTCCTGTTTTTACTCCTTTTTGACTTCATATACAAAGACTAAGCTGAATACTTTAATATTACAATTGAGAGAAGTACTAAAACCACTATCAAAAAAATAGTAAAATAGTAAAGAAATTTTTCTAGACCTCGTTTTGTTCTAAAGACTTCACCACCACCACCAAACATCTTTCCTAGACCCTCTGCTCTATTTTGCAAAAGAATACTTATCACTAATAGTACACAAACGACTATCTGAGATATTAAAAGAATTGTTAGTAAATTACTCATGCCTAAATTATATCACCTATAAGGAAAATAACAAAAACCTTTAATCTACATCCAGTTCTCTATAAAGAGCACTTACGAAAGAAATTAGAAATGCAAGAATTACTATTGTTACAATAGGAGCAACATTAAAGCTATCTATTTGAAGAGAACCAAGGCTTAACCCATCAAAAAAGAATTCTTCTATATAGAAATCTATCATAAACAGTTTAAGAGCATAAAGTATTCCTACAAGTAATAAAGTAGACATTAATAGGAAAGTGGGGAATTTACATTTTATCGTGAGGAAACTTAATAAAGGACAGCTAATCATTAAAGTAAAGGAAAGAATTAAAAGAATAACAAGCAGATAGACAAAATTCTGAGGAAGTTTTACCGCTCCATCAAAGAGAGTAAGTACAAAGTACTCAATCAAAAGAAATACTATTAAAGATTTCAATGACTTTTTCATGAATAAATATACCATATTAAAAACTTTCTTTCATAGCCCCATAATATTCATTTTATCTATGCTAAGCATCTTTACATATGCTATACTTTTTACATAACTACTGCCTTTATGAAAAATCTTGCAGCAACAAAAATAATAGCAACAATAGGTCCTTCTAGCTGGGATAGAGATATTTTAGAAGAGATGTTCAAAAACGGAATGCAGATAGCAAGAATAAATGCTTCATTTGCGGATTTAACAGAGGTTGCTAGAGTAACAGAAACATTAAGGGAAATCTCTCCTAGGATTACAATAATGCTTGATACTCAAGGAGCAAAAATTAGGGTAGTTGATCTTGAAGAGGAAATTAATATACTGGGAACAGTTTCTCTTTCTTCTTTTAATTCCTACATACCCAGTACTATTAAAATATCTTACCCTGATTTACATCTTCAATTAGCAAAAGACACAAGCATATTTTTAGATGATGGGTTAATAGAATTAAGTGTATCAGAAGTAAAAGGCTCTGAGATAATATGCAATGTTGTACAATCAGGCTTGTTGAAACCGAACAAAACAGTAAATATACCTAGTATTAATCTAAATTTCCCATCAATCACAGAGAAAGATAAGAAAGATATTCAGATAGCCTTAGATCAGAAACTTGATTATCTCTCAATTTCTTTTGTTAGAAATGCTAATGATCTTCTTAATGTAAAAGAATTAATAGGGGAGAGTGATATAAAGATTGTCGTTAAGATAGAAAATAGAGAGGGAGTGGAGAACTTTGATGAAATACTAGAACTTACAGATGCTGTAATGATTGCTAGGGGTGATTTAGGAGTAGAAACTCCCTTGGAAAATGTCCCAATCTTACAGAAGCAGATAATATACAAATGTAGATCTAAGGGTAAGCCCGTTATAGTAGCCACTCAAATGCTTGAATCTATGAAAAACAATATAAAGCCAACAAGGGCAGAGGTTTCTGATGTTGTAAACGCAATAATGGACGGAACTGATGCATTAATGCTTTCTGCTGAAACTTCAACTGGGAAAAATCCAATAGAAGCAGTAAAAACCATGAATAAAATAGCACTAAATACAGAATCTGTAATGAAATTAACCCCCATATACGGAGCAACTTCCGCTCATAAAGAAGTTGACGAGATTTCAAGAAATGTAGCTCTTCTTACAGAAAGTCTTCCATTAAAAGGAATCATTATTTTTTCTGATGATAAGGGAACTATTGCTAGTATTTCTAGACATAGACCAACTGTTCCAATATGGTCAATTAGTTCAGATATTAAGAGAGTTAGACAGGATTCTATTTTTAGAAGTGTTAAATCATTCTATATTAATGACCTATCTGATGATAGGGATGATAGTATTTTCAAAGCAATGCAGACAGTATATACATACGAAGAGTTGGATTTAACAGATAAAGTTGCTATTATTACTGGTAGCTCAATAAAAAATAAAAAGGATGACCTTATTCTAGAAATAGCTACTGTAAAAGACGTACTCTTTAATTAACATATCCTTTGGTGACGTAGCCAAGTTGGTTAAGGCCGTGGTCTGCAAAACCACTATCACGGGTTCGACTCCCGTCGTCACCTTTTGATTATACTAATTGAAAATTATTACCATTTAGACTAAAATAGCTAATCATTAGCCGGGATGGCGGAAGAGGCAGACGCGCGGGACTTAAAATCCCGTTCTAGCAATAGAGTGAGGGTTCGATTCCCTCTCCCGGCAGATTACTCTGCATCTTCAAACTTATCAGGATCCTGATTCCCACATTTTGGACAAACCTTCATTCCTACCGCTCCTTCATAAATGTAGCCACATACCAAACACTTCCAACGCAACCATCTACTATCTAAATCTTCAGGTGCTACATAACCCTCAGGATTAGATATCTCCTGATTCTCTTGAAAATTGGCATTGTTTTCACTCTTGTTTTTCAAGATACCGTCCATCCTTTATCTTCTTCAAAATTAAATTAAAAGTTTCCTCTTTATTCATTTTAGAAGAATCTATTACAATATCATTGTACCCTTTTGGGTTATTATAATCCAGCCCGTATAACTTCATATACCTTTTCCTATCTATAGTTCGTCTTTTCCTTAAGTTTCTTCTAATTTTTATATACTCTACTATCTTAGACCAAAAACTAGTTAGCTCCAGCTTATTCAAATGCCTTAAAGTTCTAACATGTAAAGAAGCGTCTAACCATATAGTGACTGTAGCTGGAATATCTTTAATATGTAATATCCCCGCAAAGATTTTAGATTCAATTAAAAGATTTCCTTTCTTAGACTCTTCTAAAAGAAACCTGTCTACCTCCATATCTAATTTAAACAGTTCATCCATGTTTGACCTTTTGTAAAAATCCTCTATCTCCTTGTAGCCTTTCTTTTGGATAGCAGCTCTAAACAGAGAACCTGCATAGATTCTTCTTAATCCAAAATGGTTGCTTAATGCCTCGGAAATAGCAGAACTGCCTGAGGCCCCTGGACCTCCAACTACAAAAAGATAACCACTGCCCTTAGCTCGTCTCTTCTTCTCCATACAGTAATATAGTATATTAATAATTACAGTATGTCGAGAAGAGTTGTAAAAAAAAGAAGGAGAGAAACAAATTTAAACAAAGGCAAACCTGATAAGGTTATCCTTTATTTTGCTGTCTTTTTGGCTATCTTTGGTGCAATAATGATATTTGATGCAAGTGTCTATCAGGCTACTACTGTATTCAAAGATCAATTCCACTTTCTCAAATTACAGGCAATTTGGCTATTATTAGGCTCTATTCCTGCTATATTAATATATTACTGGGATTACAGAAAACTTATAAAAATCTCAGCTCCTTTGTTGATAGTCACAGTACTTCTCTTGATAGCTGTCCTTGTATTTGGAAAAGAAATAAATTCAGCAAAAAGGTGGTTATCGCTAGGACCAATAGATATTCAACCCTCTGAATTTCTTAAAGTAGTATTGATAATATACCTCTCAGGTTGGTTATCAAAAACTGATATAGCTTACAAAAATATAAAGGGAGAATTCAAAAAAGGTATAAATAGTAATTCTGTAAAATTATTGGTTATACTAGGAGTTATCACCTCCCTTATCGTACTTCAACCAGATTTAGGGACTGCAATTATAATCTCTATAACTTCTTTCATTATGTTTTTAATGGCAGGAGAAGACAAAAAACACATATTAAATTCAATCGGAATAATACTATTTGCTCTCCCCGTTGCTGTACTTGCTGCGATACTTGAACCGTATCGATTAAAAAGAATACAAACTTTTCTAACACTCCTGTTAACAGGGGATGTTGCTGATCCTCAGGGTAGTGGATATCAGATGCAACAGATACTTATAGGAATAGGCTCAGGAGGTCTTCTAGGGAAAGGATTTGGACAATCAAGGCAAAGATTTGGATATTTGGTTGAAAACACTGCATTTACTGATTCGACTTTTGCGATAATTTTAGAGGAACTGGGCTTAATTGGAGGGGTAATATTAATCTTTGGTTGGTTACTATTTCTTTGGAGAGGATTAAAAATAGCCCAAAATACCTCTGACAAACAAGGAAAACTTCTAGCATCAGGAATAACTGTTTGGTTAGTTTTTCAAGCTTTAATCAACATGGCTGCTAATATTGGATTAATGCCTTTAACAGGAATACCTTCACCATTTATAAGTTATGGAGGATCTAGTACTCTTGTAACACTCATAGGAATTGCTATACTACTAAATGTAAGTAAATACAATACAAATAATGGATAGTAAGAAGGAATTGCAGAAAAAAATAATAGTAACAGGAGGAGGTTCAGGAGGACATATATCAACTGCTTCATCAATTATTAGTGCTATAAACGAAAAATACCTCTTAACCAATAATAACTTCTTGTATGTTGGAGGAGACTTGGGAATGGAAGATGAAAAACCTGGAATGTCCCTTGAGAAAAAAATCTTTTCTTCTGAATCTTTTAACCAAAAATATATCAGGGCTGGAAAACTACAAAGAAAAATATCTTTTAAATCAATATACCTACTATTAAGAACCTTTCTTGCTTTTTTTGACTCATTCAAAATCGTAAAAGAGTTCAGACCTGATATTGTCATCTCTACAGGAGGTTTTGTTACAGTACCCGTATGTATAATGGCAAAGCTGTACAAAGCTGAAATATATCTACATGAACAGGTCGCAGCTATAATACTTTCGAATAAAATGATTAGTAAAATAGCTAAGAAAATCTTTCTTACTTTTGCTGTATCTTCTAAATATTTCCCAGAAGAAAAAACTGTACACACTGGTAATTTAGTTAGACCTGAGATATTTAATAAAAGTGGCAAAGGAGAAATAGTTGAAGCTTTGAAAGTAATGATGGAGAAACAAGAGACATTACCAATAGTATATATTTCAGGAGGAAGCCTTGGCTCTCATAATATTAATCTCACAATACAACAGGCCCTTCCCCTTATCCTTGAGAATTTTCAAATAGTTTTACAGACAGGAGACAACAAAAAGTTTCAGGACTATAACTTTCTAAAGAAGGAACGAGAGAAGTTACCTGATGAATTAAAGAAAAGGCTACTATTAACTAAATATGTTGATAAAGACCAGATAGGGTTTCTCCTTAATAATATTGATCTTTTTGTCGGCAGAGCAGGGGCTAATACAGTATATGAGATGGGAGTTTTAATGATTCCTTCCATCTTCATTCCAATTCCATGGGTACCTCATAATGAGCAGTATGAAAATGCAAAGATATTAAAAGATTTAGGATTAGCTGAAATAATTAGTGAAGGAGAGCTAACTTCTGAATGTTTAATTTTAAAAATGAAAACTTTTTACAAGAAAGAAAAAGTTTTTAGCAAAAAAGAAGTAGCAGATGCTTTTCCTATTAATGCTTCAGAAACTATTATGGAGAATATTGGTATATAAATAAATTTAAAATTTAAAACTATGTCTAATCTAATAGTGAAAGGTGGGAACAGATTAAGTGGAGATATAACTCCCGCTGGAAATAAGAATTCAGCATTACCTGCTCTTTGTGCAACTTTACTAACAGATGAGGATGTAATTCTAAGAAATTTCCCTGATTTAATTGATGTAAGTAAACTTATTGAATTAATGACATCTCTTGGTTCGAAGATAGAATGGGATAAAGAAAATTCTGTTATAAAAATCAATAACTCTAAGTTCAAGGACAGTTTTGGAGAAGAGGGTTTCCCACTAGGTATGAGAGGCGCTGTTCTGCTCTTGGGTCCCTTACTATCAAGAATGAAGAAGATAGAGGTAAAAGAAGGAATTGGAGGCTGTAGTCTAGGCATAAGAGAGTTGGATCCACATCTAGAGGTATTAGAAGGTTTAGGAGCAAATATTGAATATAATGGAGACTTGAAAATAGAAGTAAAAGAAAGACTAAAAGGTGGATTTCTTTGGCAAGACTATATGAGTGTAACAACTACAGAGAACTTTGTTATGGCTGCTGTAAAAGCACAAGGAGAATCTATAATGGTAAATGCAGCTTCTGAACCACATGTACAAGATCTTTGTCTTTTGCTTGAATCAATGGGAGCACAAATAGAGGGAATAGGAACCTCTAAGCTTACAGTAAAGGGAGTAGAAAAGTTAAAAGGTACTGATTTTACAATAAGTTCTGACCACCATGAAATTACAACATTACTAGCCTTAGGAGCAATGACGGGAGGCGAGATAAGAGTTCATAACTCAGAACCTGAACATTTTCCTTTGATTAATAAGGCTTTTAGAAAATTTAATGTTGAAATAAAATATAAGGATGATACTGCAATTGTTGAGGCTAACCAAAAGCTTAAAATTATAAATCCATATACAAAAAACCTCTTACAGAAGCTTGAGGCAGCCCC
>JAAZGF010000005.1 GCA_012511375.1 Candidatus Dojkabacteria bacterium
ATTAATACTGATAAAATGCTACTTTTCTTTTTTATTCTTATTTGCATGGGCAGTTATATTATATTTTAGTTTAGGGAATCTCAGTGTAATAAACAGAGGCTGAACCAGCGGACTCAAGTACAAACTCGTACTTTTCGGAAGACCCCCCTTCTATTCTCATTAGATCATTAACTATTAACCTTGCTTCTCTCCACTTTTCTTGAGAACTTTTGCTCTCTTCCCAGTCAAAATCAGTAAAAATGATAGGTCTCCCTTTTTCTTTATCCATAACATACAGGACAATGGCATAGTGCCTGTCTTCCACTATATTATTACGGATTAGCTCCTCTGTGTCTGCATAAACAACCTTCCCTTCGTTTGTATTATAATTAAAAACAGGACCCATTTTAAGTCTAACAGGGTACCGCTCTCCTCTATGACTCCTACTCTTATCTACAATAGAACCTGTTAAGAAATACCCCTCCTCTGTTATTTCCAATGCTTCATAATGGAAATCTGCAAAAACAACGTTTAATCCCTTTCCTAAGTTATCGCCTTCTGGTGTATAAAAATTGTTCCAAATTCCAAATTCATATCCATACATCAAATGCTCCTGAACGTAATTGGCCCCCCACGGATTCGCAAGTGGCCATTCCGTAGCAGTCGGTGTTGGTTCTGGGGTCTCTGTAGGTACAGGCGTAGGAGTACTGGTTGAAACTTCTGTAGCTGGCACTTCTGTTGCTGGGACTTCTGTGGCTGTAGGAATATCTACTGGCTCTGTTATAGCTACTGGCTCTTTTGTTGCAGGAGGAACATTCACTATTACACCTTCCTGAAGAACACACGATGATAGCATCATAGCTGTAAGTGCAGATAACGCCACCTTAGTACGAAGCATATTATACATTTCACTTCTACTCTCTCCTTTAAACTCTTTCAAAAATCTACCTTTATCTGTAATTGCTAATTCTAAGATTCTTTCCATATCATCCCTATCTTTATCAAAAGTAGGATGTACTTCTGAAATAATATCTCCTAATTTCTCTTCTCTGGGTAAATTTGTCTCTGACTCTATTGTTTGTACAGGTAACTCTGACATAGCTAAAGTTAAAGCAAGAGAGGACACATAACCTTCTGGAGTATTACCTTTTGGATCTAATACTAGTCTTCCATAACCATTAGGAAGGATAACATCTTTCAAGCCCTCTTCAAGGGTTACCTTATCCAAAAAAGGCTTAATTGTTGATAAAAAAGGAAACTCCTGCTCTATCTTTTCTCCATATTCTGTATCTGTTTCCAATGGATCTTGAGCTAGAACCTCTGGATCTATTGAAATATGTGAAGAAACTTCCTGTATTAAAGCATCCACTTCTGGACTTAGGGTATCTTTCTCTTGGGCAATTTCATATGACGTATTATTTTCTGACATAGTAAAACAATCACATGTTAGATAAAGTGTGACTGTATTTTAACACACTCTCAAAGAAATTCAAATGCCTGACTGGACTATCCTCCACACACATCTTGCCTCATGCTCCTTTTTCTTTTGAGCCATAAAAACAGTTCCTTTTTTCTAAAAGAACCATACCTCCTCAATACATTTTACTAAAACAAAATCGATCACTTCGATCAAACTGTCTTGAATAAAAAACTCCCTTCATACCCCCTAATTCTTTCCTTGTAACTACCTTCCTTACTTCTTTATCTATATTTACCCCAAACCACATAATTGACACCCATGGGGATTATGTGATATAGTATACACATGAAAGATTTACAGATTATTGAAAAAGTACTTATTACTGAAGGTAGAATCATTACAAGAGAACAATTAGGCTTATACCTAAAGAAGTACAAAGATAAAAATAAAAAAATATCCTCCCTTATAACTAAGGGACTTTTAGTCAAATTAAAAAGAGGAACCTACTATATATCAAAAATAGGGAGCTTAGGCTATACTTCTATTTCAAACTATATCCTTGCTAACACAATTGGTAAACACTCTTTTGTTTCTTTTGAAGGTGCCTTAAAACATCATGGTCTATACGATCAAGCCTTAAAGAAATACAGATCCATATCATTAAAGCAGTATCTTAACAAAATACTTGAAGGAACAACCTACGAATACATTAATGTTAAAGAAGAACGATATTTTGGCTTTAACCTTGAAAAAGTAGATGGAGGAGATGCAAAAATTGCAACAAAAGAGAGGGCTTTACTAGATATACTAGAATACAAAAGATCTATTAATACCGTTAGTCTTGTATTAGAAAAATTGATAGAATATGGAAACCAGATAAACATCCAATTACTTGTTAAATATGCCCTACACTACTCCCAAACAACAATGAAAGTATTAGGGCTTCTACTCGACATTGCCCATATTGATAGTAAAGGGTTGGAAAAACATATAAAGAGGAATTCTACGTCACGTATGCTAAATACATCTGATATGTTTAGTAACAGGTGGAGATTGTACTACAATTCTATATTAGAAAAACAAGAAATATGAGTCAATTAATATCACGGGAGAAATTAGAATACACCGCTAAAAGGGTACTACACTATCCCCTCCACGATGCTGAAAAGGATTATTTTCTTGTTCTTGCAATGCAATTAATTTCCCTATCCCCACTATCCAAAAAACTCGTTTTCAAAGGAGGCACTGCAATACATCATTGCTACTTAGAACAATTACGATTCTCTGAGGATTTGGACTTTACTTCTCTAGTAAAAAATATTAGGACTGAAGACATCAAGAAGGTTTTAACAGAAAAAAGCCTTTTCGAAATTAAAAAAGAGTACAAATCAAAGGCAACTTTAAAGATAGAAAGATTAAAATATAATGGTATTCTTGAGACTCCTAATAGTATAAAAGTAGAAATTGATTGCTTTCAAAATGTAGTTCTTCCCTCTGTTCAGAGGAAATACAAAAATGCTTGGGGTATAGTTTTTGATGTCAATGTAATGGACCCTATTGAGATATGTGCTGAGAAATTACGCGCCTGTAACGATAGATTTAGATACAGAGATTTTTATGACTTATACATGATGGCAAAAACACTTAATCTAAACATTAAAAAAGCTATTGCTCTAATACCTAAAAAAGAAATCCGAAAACCATTTTCTAAAAAGAACATAATAAACAACCTTAACCTTGCTCTCAATGAAATATCAAAGGGAGATGATACTGTTATTTACAAAAAAAGTATCTCCAAAAGAAATATAACAGAGTTTTTTAACAGTTTAACATTACCTACTATAGAGACCCCCATACATCCCCTCTAACTCCTTCCTTGTCATTACTTCCGTAACCCCCTTGTCTCTACCCCATTCTACAAGTCTAGGAAACCTTAAAGAATACATATTACTACCCTTCCTCTTGGTAACCTCATCTGCCTCTACGGTAAAAACAATAGTGGGCTCTACCCAAACATCAGGAATTAAACTACCATCTACCTTAACATTCACAGGCTTCTTTTCTAAAACAATACCCTTAACTGAATCATATATGTTCTTTAACTGCTCATCAGTAAAGCCAGTGCCTACATTAG
>JAAZGF010000088.1 GCA_012511375.1 Candidatus Dojkabacteria bacterium
GTTAGAAGTACTAAAACAAACTAGATTGCACAACTCCTTGTACTTGTAAACAATTTCCACTCCCACCATAATCAAACCCCTCGTACGGGAAAGAAGGTAGAGAGTAATGAGGATTTCTTCTTCTTACAATTGGAAGAAGAAGATCTTTGTTCTTACTGTAAAACTCATTAAGACCCTTAATATACTCTATCTCTGTCTCATAACCATCCTTACTTCCATACTCAATATGTATTCTTCTTAACATACTGGGACTAACATATGAAAATTTAACCAACCTATCTATCTCCTTAGCTATCACTCTCAAATCATCCTCAAGTAAAGAACTTCTGTTTAGCTTTCTAAGTTTCTTCTCTACAAGACCTGGAAGACTTACCCTATCATGTACTACTTCCCATGCGTTTAGAGAAAATCTCATCTTCTCATCTAAATTCTTCGTAACATTATTAAGTACCGCAATATTTGTTTAAAATATCTGTAAAAGCTTAACATTATCTGGTTTTTTAAACTCATATCCTGTTTTGTAATCTATAATTTCAATTGGACTATTAGGCCAATCATTAGGAATACGTACCTCATCAGGAATCGATATTAGTTGCATATTTCTATCACCAAAATCAATATTTGTAATCAACATCCCCTCATTCATTACCATTTTTCTTTCTGGATTAAGCTCTTTCTTCAAATCCCATCTTCCTTTAGCAAAATCTTTTAATATTTTTTCTTCTAATTCTCGACTCTCCCAAATCTGTTGAATATAGTTAGGACTTATCGTTTTGTACCCCTCCTGCTTAGGAGAAAAATCATGACCATTTAACCTCCAAGCTTTCCAAAAGTTTTCTGCTGTTACCTCTCCATACTCTTCAGAGGCTATCTCCAATATTCTAGTCAAAGCGTAGTAGTAGTTGTAGCCCTTAAAAGGAAAAGTAGCGTAGAAATCAGACAAATCGGGTATTCTACCAAGAGATGCACATCTATCAAAAAGCTGTGTGAAATACTGAAGAGAGTGTATCTGAGTACCATAGATTGAAGCTTTTACATTCTTTAACAAATGCTCATCGTTCATTTCAAGCCTTCCCCTTTCTGAACGAACAGT
Source organism: Candidatus Dojkabacteria bacterium (assembly GCA_012511375.1). Lineage (GTDB taxonomy): Bacteria > Patescibacteriota > Dojkabacteria > SC72 > SC72 > UBA2177. The sequence continues at coordinate 1,094 of JAAZGF010000088.1, forward strand.
TTCTAGAAGTTTTGCTCCAACTAAATCTTCATTTTGAGCTTCATACAAAGGAGTTAAGGTCTCAAGGTGTGATATGGAGATTCTGCTTCCCTTCCCTCTAACCTCCTCCTCTGTGGGATCTTCCAAAGGAGGTTCTCCATCTAACCACCATATTTCTTTTTGAGTACCTTCATTCATATATATGTATATGTCGAAATTACGCCCTATTCTATTACATTAACAAAAAGATATCCACATTCCCCCTACATGCTAAGTTTGATAAAATATGAATAATGACAATTGAGATAGAAGTAAAAACAAAACAAAAAATATCTAAGGTTGAAAAAATAGATAATACCCACTACAAGGTTTTTGTAAAATCCTCCCCTATTGAAAACAAAGCAAACAGAGAAGTAATTAAACTTCTTTCTAAGTATTTTGATATACCTAAATCAAATATTACAATTAAACTAGGTAGTAAAAATTCAAAGAAGGTTGTTGAACTTGTATAATGCAGTATGCATAAAATATTTGATAATACAAAACTCCTTGTCTTAGATATAATGGGAGTCATCCTAACTAATGGAAGCCTCATTAAAAGGGGACTCTATCCAATA
>JAAZGF010000089.1 GCA_012511375.1 Candidatus Dojkabacteria bacterium
AAACCCTTAGCATTCTCTACTGGAAGAACAAGTAATCCATTATTATAATCATTCTCCTTAAAACTAATAACTCTCCTGCCAATATCATCCTCATACTCTTTAAAGATGGAGTACAACTTACCAGCATGAGCTCTATCCCTGCAAAGTAAAGCACATGTAACAGCACCTTTTTCAAACTGCCCCTTAATTAAAAGAACTAACTCTTTTAAGGAATCCCTATCTAAATTAGAAATATCACTATCATATTCTAGAACGCTCACATCATCTCCGTGTCTTAATACTCCTTCTGGTAAGTTGTAGGATTTTGGAAACCAGCTTTTAAATATTTTGTTAGCAAACTCTACAATCTCTATGGTTGTTCTGTAACACTTCTGAAGCTGATAATACTCAGTATCTTTTTTAGTCACATCTTTTATTAATGTACACACATCATTCCAATCCTTAATGTAAAAAGGAGGGATTATTGACTGTGCTAAATCTCCAGCTATTGTAATATTCCCGTTCTTTGCCACTTTCAAAAGAGTAGCTAGTTGAACAAAACTAACATCTTGTGCCTCATCTACCATAACGTAATCCTTTTTGTATAGTTTGGTACCCTCTATCTTAAAGTAAAGGTATATCATAGGAGCAAGATCTTCCATTCTGTATGTACGAAATCTTCCTTTCTGTGCTAATCCCTTCAGAGTGTAAGTGGAAATGTCTTTACTAACAAAACTTGATTTAAACAGATTCTTGTAAAGAGTATATACATTACAATTTCGTTTGAAATAGTTGTATATATTTCTCCTAAGTTCCATATCTGTATCATTAGTATTATCAAAGAAGCCCGTTCTGCCCTGTTGGAACTGTTTTTGCACAAATGCGTAATCAGTTGCTAGCTCTAATCTCTCCTTTATCTCAATATCTGGAAATTCTTTCTTTAATTCATAATATCTTTTCTCAATTCTGTCTTTTCTAGAGTAGGGGATATTTTCTAAAAGCTGTTTTTCAAATATTTCAAAATATTTATCCAACACCCCTATGAACTCTAAAGAGCCTTTGTATTTCTTAAATGTAAGATTCTCTTCTTCTCTAGAGATGGTATAAAAATCATCCCAGCCTAATACCTGTTTTCCCCAAAATAGATATGTTTCTGTATCTACATGTTCTACTCCTAAATCAGGAAGTACATCGGAGACATAATCTATAAACATTTGATTTGGAGCTATAACAAGAGCATTGTTTTGATTAATTTCGTTTTTATGTGTGTAGAAGAGATACGCCAATCTATGTAGAAGGATGGTAGTTTTCCCACTACCTGCAACTCCCTGTATTAGTATGGGTTTTCTTAATCTATCTCTAATAATCTGATTTTGTTGTAGTTGAATGGTAGAAACAATATCTTGAAGTTTTTTACCAAGCCTTTCATTTAGTTGAGATAGTAAGAACTCATCTGCTGCTACATTTCCTGATTTAGCATCATATATCCCCTTTATTCTAGCTCTAGATATTTGAAACTGTCTTTTTTGTATTAAATCTCCCTTTCTTTCTCCCACGGGTGCTATGTAAGAAACATTCTCACAAGGACCTGAGTTCTCATAATAGATATTTGCAACAGGTGATCTCCAATCTGTTATTAAAGGTCGGTGAGTTTTCTTGTCTATTAATGCAAACTTCCCTATATACAACACCACATCCTTATCTATTCTGGAAGAATACGGTCTAAAAACTATCTTTCCAAAATATGGGCTATCCAACGTAATTAACTCTCTGTTAATTCTCTCAACCAGCTCCTCTATTCTTTCTAGTATTTGATTGTATACAGCTTTTGCACTTGCTTTTTCATCTAGATCACTTTCTGCCTCTATTAATTGAACCTGATGCTCTAATTCTTTCTCTAATTCATCCAGCCTTGGGAGTAGTAAGCTAACTTCTTTTGCTTTTATCTCTGTTACTTCTTTTAAAGTTGGGTATTCCTCTTTTTCTAAGTCGGAGATATTAACAAGGTCATCAAAATTAGCAAGAGCTCCCACCTCCTTGTACAAAGGGTTTAGATACTTTTTGAACGTTTGCATGATTTTGAGGCAAAAGATATTACAAGCAGAGAGTATATATTAATTAAAATAGATTGTAAAGCAAAGAAAGAAGCGATATGATATATTTTAATATGAACAACCAACTCAAATTACTTGTTTATATTGTTCTTCTAGCAGGAGCCTTTATATATGTACAGGATAGGTTTAAGCTTTTTGATATATCCCTCTCAGATTCACGTAAGAAAGAAGTAAAAGAAGAGATAGAAGAGGAAAGTAGTAATACCGCAGAAGAGGTAAACTATGTAGAGATATTCATATCAGAAGGAGATCCCATTAAAGTAAACGTAGAGGTAGCAGATAATGATATTAAAAGAGCCTCTGGTCTGTCTAACAGGAAGTATCTAGGGGATTATGATGGAATGCTATTTGTTTTCGAAGAGAAGACAAACAGACCATTTTGGATGAAGGATATGTTAATTAATTTAGACATTCTCTTTCTTGATGAGTCTGGATTTATAGTAGAGATTGCTTCTGACAACGAAATTTGCACTGAATACCACTGTCCTGCAATATCCTCTGTACACATGTACAAATATGTTCTTGAGGTTAACGCTGGTTTTTGTAAGAACAATGCTATTCAGGTAGGCCAAAACGTTGTTCTTCATTTGGCAAAATCAATGTAAGGTGGTATAG
>JAAZGF010000090.1 GCA_012511375.1 Candidatus Dojkabacteria bacterium
CCATGTAGATTTTTTCTTTTGTTTCATATTTATCCTTAATCCACTCAATCATATTCAAGGTGTCCTGTATGGAAAGTTGGTTTCCCCAGTTTTCACCGTGTTGATTAGAAGCGGCAAAGATTAAATTCTTTTCTGTGTATATCTCTCCATACTTTTGAAGATCTTTCATAAACTCTTCCTCTGTATCCATAGTTACTCTTGTATTAGAGCCGTGACTATATACAACTATAGTAGGAAGTTTCTTCTTATCTATATTCGTAGGTACAGCGATGTATGCAATCTCCCCTCCTATATCCTCATACATCTCTTCGTAGTGAGGTCCTGAGAACTCTTCTGTTTCCTCCTCTTGCTCTATCTGTTCTTCCTGTTTGTTCTCTTCTTCAGTATCAAAGATTTCCACTCTAGGGGAAAATGTTTTGTATGCGAAATACACAGGGATTGCAATCAAGATTAAGAAAAAGATTAATGAAGGAATCTTCTTAGCAGTAAATTTTCTGTTATTAGAGTTAGAAATATTTATACTATCCATACTTCATTATATTTTGTTTTACTATTTCTGTCCATTCTATGTATAATATGAAGATTAGATTAATTTAGTTTTACTTGTTATGGCAAAAAGTAAGAAAAAAGAGGCTAGTAAAGAAGAGGTTGTAATTAACCTAGACAACCTAGGGGTTCCAGTAGCAATTATAATATCAGGGATAATAATTGCAGTTGTAATATTCTTTGCGTCGAAGAATATTACTACAGTTAAAACAGAGACGAAAGATTCAGGAAATCAGGAAATTGCAGAGGATTATGACTATGAAGAACCTACAGAGGGGAAGGCAAGCATAGGTGATGCTTTGTTCTTAGGAAATCCTGATACTGCTACTGTAGCAGTAATTGAGTATAGTGACTATCTCTGTGGTTTCTGTCAGAGGCACTTTACTGAAACTTTTCCTTCTATTAAGGAAGAGTATATAGATACAGGTAAGATCCTTTACGTATTTAAGAAATTTCCTTTGAGTAGTCCAGGAGATTTAAGTTACGATATTGCAGAGGGTAGTGTGTGTCTTTACAATCTTTTGGACAAAGATGCATTTCTTGCTTTTCATGAGGAGGCTTTCTCTTTAAGTAGCAAGGATCAATTAATAGCATTGGCTAAAGAGGTTGGTGCTGATGAGGATAATTTTACAAAATGTTTAAATGAGAATGAATACAGAGCGTATGTTGGCTCTATGCAAGAAGAGGGACGAGGGATAGGGATCTCTGGTACTCCAGGATTCTTAGTTGGCCCTATAGGAGATGATGGAACAGTCGAAGGAGAGTTGATATTTGGAGCCTATCCATATGATACTTTTAAGAGTGCAATAGAAGCATCTCTCTAAAGATTGGTTTGTTAGAAATGAGATACTCCCAGATTTGTCTGGGAGTATTTTTTATGCTTTCTTCTTTCCTTTCTCTTTCTTACTATACCCTTTTGCTATATCATAATTTTCTTTCTTCATTCTTACTATTGCTCCTAATGCTACCGTGGCTAATATCCCTCCATA
>JAAZGF010000006.1 GCA_012511375.1 Candidatus Dojkabacteria bacterium
ATACCAGCATATTTCCCTTTTGAAGTACCCCTACCATGCTACGAAGAACTCTCTAGAGTACTGGAGAATGAAACATATAGAATATATTACAAAAATAAAAGATCTCCTAGATTAATAGCAGAGCAATACAGAGAAGCATTACAACTCTATTTAATAGAACAAGGCTTTGGGGAAGTAACTCCTGATATGGAAGACACTATCTTATGGTATCAACAGAGACACTACAGCACCTCTCCTGAAGCATACAGGAGTACAAAAGATATATTGCAACTAATACTCGATTCCGGTTTTAAAATTGGGTTTAATTCACATGCACAGCAAGATTGGACAGAGATGAAGATATCCTATATTTCTAAATTATTGGATGATTTTCCTGAGTTACCATTCATAGCGGTCCCTATTGAAAATCAGAAAGATCCTGAAAGTTGGGCAACTCTGTATGAGATGACAGGAACAAAAGCAGAGAATGTACTAACTGTAGGTGATAATTTTAATTCTGATATACTATCCGCAATGAAAGCAGGATGTAGAACCCTTGTATGGATAAATAAGAGAGGAGGAGAAATTCCTAAAGATTTTCTTTTAGAAGAAGATGTCCTCCTTTATATAATCAAGAATATAGCAGAATTAAAAGATATAGGAGATGAAAAAAGATATATTATCTAGATAGCCTGTTATTCAATGCTATTTTTTAGTATATTATCCTATGTACTCTTTTAAGAATAAAAAGGTATTAATATTTGGATTAGGATTAAATGATGGTGGTTTAGGTATGACAGAGTACCTAGTTAAAAAAGGTGCAAAGGTAACTGTAACAGATGGAAAAAGTGAAGAAGAGTTAAAATCAACATTAAAACAGTTAGAAAAATATAGAGATAGGATAATATTTCATCTGAGAGGACATAAAGAGGAAGATTTTCTAGAAAATGACATTATTATCCGTAATCCAGCTATAAAACCTCAAAATGAGTATCTTCAAATTGCAGAAAAAGCGGGAAAAGAGATAGAGATGGAAATGAGTCTTTTCCATAAATTAACACCCTGCCCTACTATTGGTATTACTGGAACAAAAGGTAAATCAACTACAACTACATTAATATTTGAAATATTAAAAGAGGAGTATGGGAACAAAATTATTCTTGGAGGAAACATTGGTAAAAGTGCTGTTAGGGTACTTGATAAACTAGATAAAAATCATCTTGCAGTTTTAGAACTATCTAGTTTTCAGTTAGATACAATGGGAAAAAATCAACTATCTCCACATATTGCTGTCGTTACAAATATTTACCAAGATCATATAGATTGGCACTCTACTACAGACGAGTATATTGAAGCGAAGAAAAATATCTTTAGATACCAAACATCAAATGATTATCTAGTAGTTAATATTGATAACCGTGTTACTAAGAAGTTCAAAGATGATTGTCCTTCTAATGTAATTACTTTTTCTTTAAAAGATTCTAAAGCAACATACTTTCTTAATAGTGATCTTGAAGTCTTTCATAATGGAAAGAAAATATTTAAACTTGATAAGATTCAACTTAAAGGAGAGCACAATAAATATAATATACTTGCCGCTATAGCTGCTACTAGAGCATACGGAGTAAAAGATGTCAGTATTTTAAAAACATTAGAGAAATTTAAAGGTGTACCAGGAAGACAGGAATTTGTTAGAGAGTTAAATGGAATTAAATTTTACAATGATACAACGGCTACTTCTGTAGAAGCTGTTCTTGCTATGCTTGAAAGTTTTACACCTGAATACAAGAAAAAAATTATTATGATAACAGGAGGTATGGATAAAGGATTAGATTACTCGCAGTTAGAAAAAAAGATGAGGGAATCTCTTAAAGCTCTTGTCCTTTTGGAGGGTACTGCATCTGAAAAAATAGAAGAACAGATGGAGGGTTTTGAGAGTATACATGGGTTGTATGGTGATTTTAAAGAAGCAATAATGCAAGCCTATCACTTAGGTGAAAAGGGAGACATAGTGATACTTTGTCCTGGGGCAACTAGTTTTAACATGTTTGCTAATGAGTTTGATAGAGGTAAGCAGTTTGTAAATTATGTAAATTCTTTAGAAAAAAGATAGATGAAGGATTTAACTAATCTTAAAAAAGTCCACTTTATTGGTATTACCTCTTCTTTTAGTAGTTTTTGTGCTAACTATTTAATACAGCAAGGTATAGAGGTTACTGCTTCTGAAATTTCTCAAGATTCAGAAGATGCAAAAAGATGGATCCAAGAAGGTGTTTTGTATGAAGGAGGACATGATGAGAAATATATAACTGATGATATTGATTTGGTAGTTTATCCTACTGGTCCAATACCTGGAAATCCTGAGTGTGAGGCCACTGAAAAAAAAAGAATACCTACTATCCCTATTGCAGAGTTAACAGGTTTAATAAGTAAGAATTTTAAGGTAATAGCAGTTGCAGGGACACATGGAAAAACAACTACAAGTGCTCTAATAGTATGGATACTTTTTAAGGAGTTTGGTACTTTACCTAATTTCATAATAGGGGATAAGGTTTTAGGGATAGATAAATCTTGGAACTTTAATCAAGATAATGAATATTTAGTAATAGAGGCATGTGAATACAAAGAGCAGTTTCTTAAAAGAGCCCCTACTCCTTACATAACTGTCATTACAAATGTGGAGTTAGATCATACTGACTATTTCAAATCTCAAAAACAGTATAATCAGGCTTTTGTAAAATTCATATCCAATACTAGAAATAAAGTAATTGTTGATACAAAAGGAACGAATATGATAGAGATACTAGAGGAGACAAAGAGTAAAAACTTTGAGATATTTGATGTGAACAGTATTAAGGAGAAGTATGAGAATGTAACGGCAGGATTAAAGGGAGAGTATAATAAGCAGAATATACTTAGGGCATGTGCAGTAGCAGAGGTTTTGAAAATGGAGGTTAATATAGAAGATTTTCCAGGAATAGCTTCTAGGTTTGAATATAAAGGTATTACACCTAATGGAATGCCTGTCTATTTAGACTATGCACATAATCCAAGAAAGGTAAGTGCATGTCTTAGATCTACAAGAGAGAATTTCCTTGACAAGAAGATTCTTTTTGTTTGGCAACCACATAGTTTTGAACGTACATATACATTTAAAGAAGATTTTGCAGACAGTATTTTAGATGCAGATACAGTATATATTCCTAATATATTTGCCCCCAGGAGAGAGAGAGAGGAGTACAGAGAATTGATTTCAGAAGAGGAATTTGTTGAAACTTTAAAAAAGAAAAACCCTGAAAAAGAGATACAGTATCTTGATGATTCTGACAGTTTTGAAAAAACATCATCCCTGTTATTAAAGGAAAATTATAATAGTAGCTATATAGCTATTCTAGCTAGTGCGGGAGATTTGTATAAAGTATTGCCAAATCTAAATTTAAAGAAGTAACCCTTATGGAATTTACAGATAATCTTAAAAAAGTAGTAATCCTAGGGATAGGAGGAAAGGCCTCATTTTATGTTGCAAGATTTCTAAATTTAGCAGGAATAGAGCTTGTTGGATATGATTTACAAAAAAGCGAAAGGACAGAAGATTTAGAAAAATTAGGTGTAAAGATTAATTATCGAAATCCTAAAAAAGGAGAATCTTTTGATAGTGATATGTTTCTTTACTCTAATGATCTGCCTCAGGCATTACAGAAACAGGTTAAGGATGACAATAGAGATATTAAGGCTGTTGAGATAGGAGCTTTTTACAGAGAAATAATAGAATCTTTTAAGAATGAAGATATGAGTAAAGAAGAGATAGAGGCTTTTCGTAAATCAAATATTGGCCCTCTGTTTGATGTAGACCAAAACAAGATGAGATATATAGCTGTGACAGGAACAGATGGGAAAACGACTACTTGTACTATGATTTATCATTTGTTAAAAGAAGCTGGGTTTAAACCAGCATTAATTACAACAGTAGCAGCATATATAGCAGATGAACAGATAGACACAGGTTTACATACTACTACTCCATCTTCACAGGATATGTATGACCTTATTAAAAAAACAGAGGAAAAGAACTGTACCCACATCATTATTGAAACTACATCTCATGGATTACAACAGGCAAGATTAGCAGGTCTGAAAATGGATAGTGTGGGATATACTAATATTACTCCAGAGCATTTGGATTATCATGGAAACTGGGAGTCATATCTTGATGCAAAAGCTTTGTTAGTAAAGGAGTATCTTAAAGAAGGTGGTAATGCAGTACTGAATTTAGATGATGAATCTTTTAGGCATCTATCACAATTTGTTTCTAAACCAATCACATACAGTTTGAAGAAGGAAGCAGATTTGCAAGCATCAGATATTGAGGAACAAGATAGTGGTGTGTCATTTAATCTCCTGTACAAAGATAAAAAGTATAAAGGTAAACTTCCAATATTAGGAAAATGTAATGTAAGTAATTTTCTCTGTGCTTTGGCTATCTGTCAAAAAGAAGGTTTAGAGTTAGAAGAAATGTTAGATTTAATTAAATCATTTAAAACAATCTCTGGGAGGATGGAAGTCTTTCAAAGGAAACCTTTCTATGTAATTATTGATCATGCTCATACCTCTAATTCTATTAAAATGGCTCTTGAATCTACAAGGTCATTACTACATAGGGATGGAAAAGTAATACATGTTTTCGGTTGTGCTGGTCATAGGGATTTTTACAAACGAGAAGAGATGGGGAAAGTCTCTAATGAGCTGTCAGACATCTCTATTCTAACGGCAGAAGATCCTCGTTTTGAAGATTTAAAATCAATAAATGATCAGATAGAGGAAGGTTGGAGAAAAGGTTCAAACAGAAATGGAGAGCTATACAGATTTGATTACACAGATAGGGATGTAGAGGTAAGACGTGATGCAATAGTAAAGGCATTTGAAATAGCAAAAGAAGGAGATGC
>JAAZGF010000091.1 GCA_012511375.1 Candidatus Dojkabacteria bacterium
ACTGTTAGAGATTATGATAATGCAATTGGTTACATGGGAGAGAATGTACAAGAAGAATTAGTAGAAGAGTATTTAAATGTACTCTTAGAAATAAATCAGAAGTTAAAAGCAGAGGAAGTGGTTAGAAACCTTGCCTTTAACTTTTCGGAGAATGCATTTGTTAATATGATGGCGGTAAAAGTTAATTACAAATTAGAGCAAAATGCAAAAGTAGATTACTATCTCAGAGAGTTAGAAGCATTAGAATTAGATAAAGGTATAAGAAAGGAGTATTTGGAATATAAGTTACTTTATCTTTTTGACCAAGACAGTTTCGACATGAGAGAAGTAGAGAAATACATGGAAGAACTTTTTGAGATAGATAGGTTCAATCCTTACTACTATTACTTCCTTGCAAATGTGCAGAAGGAAAAAGGAGAGGTTGAATTAGCAGGACAATCTCTAGAACGAAGTATAGAATATGATGTGAATTACGAAATAACTAAAAGGTCAAAAGAGATATTGTCTTCTCTCAGATAGTTCTGTTATAATGCCAACTGCGAAGGTTCACATTCCCTTCCTGTTGTTAAAATTTTTAGTAATACTATGGAGAAGAATACATATAATGTTAAGATGCCTTTAGATAAAGTAAGGAATATTGGCATAATAGCCCATATTGATGCAGGCAAAACAACGACTACAGAAAGATTGCTTTACTTTACAGGGCAGGTACACAAGATAGGAGAAGTGCATGAGGGAGCTGCTACTACAGACTTTATGGAACAGGAGCAGGAAAGAGGTATAACCATTATGTCTGCAGCAGTTACCTGTTTCTGGGATTATGCTGATGCTAGGTATAGGATTAATATAATAGATACTCCAGGGCATGTAGATTTTACGGCAGAGGTAGAGAGATCTCTTAGAATATTGGATGGGGCTGTTGTTATTTTTGATGGAAGGAAAGGAGTAGAACCCCAGTCTGAAACAGTTTGGAGACAGGCGAATAAATATAATGTCCCTAGAATTTGTTTTATGAATAAAATTAACTTAATAGGTGGAGATTTTGAAAAAAGCTTTTCGACCATTAGGGAGAGATTAAGTAAGAAAGCAATCGCTATAACCTTACCTCTTGGAAAAGAACAACAACTTCATGGATATGTAGACCTAATTAAGCTAAAGGCATACAAGTACGAAGGAGAAAATACACCAGATTTGATAGAGATAGATATCCCTGAGGATATGCAAGATATAGTCAAGAAATACAGAGAAGAGTTAGTTGAGGTTTTAGCAGAGCAAGAGGATGAGTTAATGGAAAAGTTTTTTGCAGGAGAGCAACTAACAGAAGAAGAACTGTATTCAGCATTAAGGAAAGGTACATTAAGTATGAGTATTTTCCCTGTTTTAGGAGGAGATTCGAGAACAGCTGTATCCAAAACACTCTTAGATTACATCACGATATGTTTACCTTCTCCTTTAGAGAGACCTGCGGTCAAGGGAGTAAATCCAAAAACGGGAGAGGCGTTAACGAGAGAACCCAGTGAGGAGGAACCATTCTCTTCTTTGGTATTTAAGATTGTTAATGATCCTCATGTAGGGACTCTTTCTTACTTTAGAATCTATTCTGGTCAAATACAGGCTGGTACATATGTACTAAACTCCACCAAAGATGAAAAAGAGAGAGTGAGTAGATTGATATTGATGCATGCAGATGAGAGAGAAGAGGTAGAGACTTTAAGGGTGGGGGATATCGGTGCGATTGTGGGCCTTAAAAACTCTACAACAGGTGATACTCTTTGTGATGAGAGCAACCCCATTATTCTAGAGAAGATATCATTTGCAGAAGCAGTAGTTTCTCAAGCAATAGAGCCAGCAACTAAGTCAGATGAAGAGAAAATGGCCCAAGCCCTAGAAAGACTAGTAAGAGAGGACCCGATATTTCATGTTACAACAAATCAGGAAACTAACCAGACTATAATACATGGAATGGGAGAGTTACATCTTGAAATTATGGTAGACAGAATGAAAAGAGAGTTTGGAGTAGTTGCTAATGTAGGTAAACCACAGGTAGCATACAGAGAAACAATTAAAAGAGTTGTAGAACAGGCAGAAGGAAGATATGTAAAACAATCAGGAGGAAGAGGTCAGTATGGGCATTGTTGGTTGAGGTTAGAGCCGAATGAAACAGGAAAGGGTTTTGAGTTTACAAACGAAATTAAAGGGGGAGCCATTCCTAGAGAGTATGTACCTGCAATTCAAAAGGGAGTGGAGGAAACAATGAAAACGGGGTTGCTTGCTGGTTACCCAATTGTGGATGTAAAAGTCGCGGTATATGATGGTTCATATCACGATGTGGACTCTTCGGAGTCTGCTTTTAAGATAGCAGCATCTATGGCATTCAAAGAAGGTTTTAAGAGAGGAGATCCAATACTTCTAGAACCTGTTATGAAGGTAGATGTAGAAACCCCAGATACTTACATGGGAGATGTAACTGGATCTTTGAGTAGCAAAAGAGGACAAATCATGGGAACGGAGAGTATTGGTAATGGTATTAGTAGAATTAAATCTTTAGTTCCTCTATCTGAGCTTTTTGGATATACAAATGAATTAAGATCTATTACTAGTGGTAGAGGTAGTGCTAGTATTGAACCTTCTCACTATGCGGAAGTGCCTAAGAACATAGCAGAAGAAATATCTGGTAAAATGTAGAGATGTCAGAAAAACCACTTAAAAAAAGACTTGAAAAGATGGAAAAACTTTTCAAAAAGAGAGATTTCCAAGGAATCGTAGGGGAGATAAAGCATTGGGTAGAAGATATCCATTTGGGAGAGATAGTATTTGATTTAGAGAACCTTAAAGTTAGGTATAAAAGAGATGAGCAAGAAGCGATAAATACAGCCTTGACTGCTAAGGCAGAGGAGAAGGCTAAGGAGTACATATGTCCCAGAATCCCAGAATGGATGAGTCCTGATCACTTAACGGTAATAGGGATTTTAGGAGTAATAATGGTCTCTTTTGGTTTCTACTACGGTTTTGTAAATAGGTACTATCTAATATTAGTTATTGTTGGTTTAATAGTTAATTGGTTTGGTGATTCTTTTGATGGCAGTATAGCAAGATACAGAAAGAGGACAAGACCAAACTACGGCTACTACATAGATAAAATAGTAGACGCTGTTGTAGTAATAATTTTTGGGTTAGGGTTAGGTCTCTCTGGATTTGTGAGATTAGAGATATCACTACTTTTAGCATGTGTGTACTTAGCTATGATGCTCAATGTAGATCTTCTAGTCTATGTAGAGGGTAAATCTAAAAATTCATTTGGCTTGTTTGGTCCAACAGAAATAAGAATAGTAGGTATAATAATAGCAATAGTCATGTTTTTCCTTCCTGTAACTTACTATGAAATTTCTAACTATATTGTTACTCAATACGATGTTGTTGTATTTGTGCTTACTGTAATAATGTTTCTTGTTCTAGTAGTGAGTATAATATCGAAAGGAATAGAATTGCATAAAAAGGATGTAAAAAACTGGGTGAATATAGTATAATCCCCTTGCAAGTATTGTAGTTTTTTGATAGTATTCAACGGAAGTTCTCAAATATTGAGGATAGTACTGTTTAGAAGACATATATTTAAATTTTTAATAATATATTCATGGCAGAATTTGAAAGAACAAAGCCACACATGAATATCGGAACCTTAGGTCATATTGATCATGGTAAGACCACATTGGTAAAAGGTATTCTAAATACTTTCTCTCCAGAGGAAGCAAAGCAAATGGTAGATAAATTGGATAAAGATCCTGATGCCAGAGCAAGAGCTATAACTATTTCTGTAGCTCACGTTGAGTTTGAAACAGAAAATAGGCACTATGCTTTGGTAGATTGTCCAGGGCATAAGGACTATGTTAAGAATATGATAACTGGGGCTGCACAAATGGATGGTGCTATTCTAGTTATTTCTTCAAATGATGGTGCAATGCCTCAAACAAAGGAGCACTTGTTAATAGCTAAGCAGATAGGAGTTCCTAAGATTGTAGTTTTCATAAACAAATTTGGAGATGCAGATGAAGAAATTCTTGAACTCATTAAAGCTGATGTACAAGAGCTCTTGGAAAAATATGGATTTGATGCTAACGCTCCAATAATTGTAGGTGATGCACTTAAGGCAGAAAAAGGAGAAGCTGAAGGAGCAGATGCAATAAAGGAGCTATTGAAGGCAGTTGATGAATATGTGGAAATGCCAGAGAGAGAAGTTGACAAGCCATTTTTGATGCCTGTAGAAGATGTGTTCTCCATTGAAGGAAGAGGAACAGTAGCTACTGGTCGAATAGAGAGAGGCATTATAAAGGTTGGAGAGAGTGTAGAGATTCTAGGAATGGGAAGAAAGGTACAAAAAACAACTATTACGGGAGTTGAGATGTTTAACAAAACATTGAATGAAGGACAGGCAGGAGATAATGTTGGACTCTTACTCAGAGGTTTGAAGAGGGAGGATCTTGAAAGAGGTCAAATATTAGCAGCTCCAGGTACAGTTAATACACACACAGAATTTAAAGCTGAAGTATATGTATTAAGCAAAGAAGAAGGTGGAAGACATACTCCATTTGTAACAGGGTACAAGCCACAATTCTATGTAAGAACAGCGGATGTAACAGGAGAAGTGGTATTGGATGAGGGAGTAGAGATGATGGCTCCAGGAGACAACGGAGAGTTTACAGTAAAGCTAGTATCTCCAGTTGCTGTCGAAAAGGGAGTAACCTTTGCGATAAGGGAGGGAGGACAAACTGTTGGTCATGGAGTTGTTACAGAGATTATTAAGTAATATGAGTATCAGGGGTAGTTTTTAAACTACCCCCTGATTAAGTAATTTAATTTAGCTCTTTTAAATATAATGGCTAATAGCACAGCAAGAATAAGAGTCAAACTAAAAGGGTATGACTCAGTAGTAGTAGATAAATCTGCTAGAAGTATAATAGAGACAGCGATAAGCACTGGTGCAAAAGTGGCGGGTCCAATCCCACTACCGACCAAAAGAAGAAAGGTTGCTGTGAACCGTTCTCCATTTATTTATAAAAGCTCGATTGAACATTTTGAGATCAATACTCATAAAAGGATTATAGACATTATAGATCCTACATCTAAAACGATAGATGCTTTACAGCATTTACAAATGCCCGCTGGTGTAGACATAGGAATAGAATAAATTATATTTTTAATTAATGAAGGCTTTACTAGGAATTAAAAAAGGAATGACACGAATATTTGATGACAGTAGAGTCATTCCCGTAACAATTGTAGATACACATGGATGTATTGTTTCTAAACTCGAAGTAGAAGGGTTTGAGTTGGGTATAGGAGAGAAAAAACATCCTACTAAAGCTATGCAAGGAAAGTACAAAGCTTTAAAGAAAGTTCCTTTGCAAAGAAGGTATTTTAAAGGAAAAACAAATGAAGAAATTAAAGTAGGAGATGAACTTAAGGCTGAAATATTTGAAGAGGGAGAGAAGGTAACAGTAGTTGCAAAGTCTAAGGGTAAAGGTTTTGCAGGTGTTGTTAAGAGATGGGGTTTTGCAGGAGGTCCTAAGACACATGGACAGTCGGATAAACTAAGATCTGCAGGCTCAATAGGTGCGGGAACAGACCCAGGAAGAGTTTTAAAAGGAAAGAAAATGGCCGGAAGAATGGGACAAGAGAGAACAACTTTAAAGAACAAAAAAATAGTAGCTATAAATGACTCTCTACTACTAATCTCAGGACCGATCCCAGGAGCTAAAGGAGATTTAATAGCTGTATTTAAGGAGTAAAATGGCAGAAAAAAAGGAAACAAAAACAAAAAAAGAAGAGAAAGTAATATTAAACCCATTAGTATGGGAAGTTCCATATAGCGAAGAGTTAATTACTCAGGTGCTGTATGTTTACAACTCTAACGAAAGAAAAGGAAGTGCTAAGCAAAAAGGAAAGGGAGAGGTGTCTGGAGGGGGAAAAAAGCCATGGAGACAGAAGGGAACGGGAAGAGCAAGGAGTGGATCTTCAAGATCTCCTCTTTGGGTAGGTGGAGGAGTTACATTTCCAACTAGTGGAAGAAATTTTGAGAAAAAGATAAACAGGAAAATGGCTCAAAAGGCAACAAGGATAATGCTTTCAGAAAGATTAAGAAACAAGGAATTAGAGTTTGATAAGTTAACCTTAACAAAAGCTAAAGGCTTACGAAAAGGTGAAGTTAAAAGAAATCTAGTAATAGTCTCTGGAGATAAGGAAATTTCTTTAGCACTTAGGAATGCTAAGAAAATAAACATTGTTGATCCATTAAAACTTAACGCTAAGCATTTAGTTTGGGCAAGAGAAGTTTTAGTGGATGAGTCGATTATTAATATGTTAGAAAAAAGGCTTTTAAATGAAAAGTAATGAGATTAAAGTACAACCAGTGATTTCGGAAAAGAGCTATGAGATGGCTAATGCTTTGAACAAGTATACATTCTCTGTTCCTAGAGGTGTAAATAAAATAGAAGTAGCAAAGTGGGTTGAGAAAACATACAAAGTAAAGGTTGTGAGTATTAATAGTGTGATTAGCCCAGGGAAGTTAAAGAGGGACTGGAAAACAAATATTAAAACAAGAAAATCAGATAAAGTTAAAATCATTGTTACACTTAAAGAAGGAAATAAAATAGATGAGTTTTTGAAAGGTTAATATGGGAATCAAAAAGTTTAAACCTACAACTTCAACACGAAGAAAGACAAGATTGGAAGATAGGAGATCCTTGAGTAAAAACTCTGGACCTAAAGGGTTAACTGTTGCAAAGAAGCAGAAATCTGGAAGGAATAACCAGGGAAAAGTTACAGTTAGACATAGAGGAGGTGGTTTTAAGAGAAGAATAAGGGTGATTGATTTTAAGAGGGATAAATTAGATATCCCTGCTAAGGTTACAGGTTTTTACTTTGATCCTAATAGAACGGCACATTTAGCCCTTTTACAGTATGAAGATGGAGAGAAAAGATATATAATTGCACCTAGAGGAATAAAAGTAGGAGATAGATTAATATCTTCTGAACAGACAGATATACTTCCAGGAAATGCAATGAGAATAAAGAATATTCCTTCTGGAACCTTTGTTCATAATGTAGAGGGATATCCAGGGAGAGGTGCAATATATGGTAGGTCAGCAGGAGAGTCCATATCTGTACAAGGTCCTGATACTTCCGGTAAATTTATGCAAATAAAATTACCATCTGGAGAGATAAGGTTAGTCTATGCAGATTGTATGGCGACTATTGGGCAGGTAGGAAATGAAGAGAAGATGAACGAGAAGTTAGGAAAAGCAGGAAGGAAGAGAAATTTAGGCTGGAGGCCAGAAGTTAGAGGGATGGCAATGCATGCTGCAGAGCATCCACATGGAGGAGGAGAAGCTAGAGGTAAAGTTGGAGGGCAAGCTAAAGACCTATGGGGTAATAGGATAGGAACTAGAACAAGAAGAAACAAGAAAACAGAGAAATTCATAGTCAGAAGAAGAAGAACTAAAACAAGACCATATGCTAAAAAATAAATTATTGATTAAATATTATGTCTAGATCATTAAAGAAAGGACCATACACAAATGAAAATCTAATGAAGAAAATAGCTCAGGCTAAAGCTAAGGGTGATATGTCCCCTATTAAGACTTGGGCAAGAGAATCAACTATAACTCCTGAGATGGTAGGATTTAAAATCTTAGTACATAATGGCAAAAAGCATGAAGAGGTTTTAATAATAGAATCAATGATAGGTCATAAGTTAGGAGAGTTTTCACAAACGAGAAAATTTAAAGGTCATGCTAAGAAAGGAAAGCTATCTAAAGTATATGGTAGTACAGGGAGGTTTGAGGAATAATTAAATATAAATAGTTATGGAAGAAAAAATAGTTAAAGTAAAAGTAAAAAATATTGCACAATCACCACTAAAATTGAGGTTGGTGGCAGATACTATTAGAGGCAAGAGTGTTGACCAAGCTCTAGAGAATCTTGAGTTAATAAGAATAAAGGGTACTAAAACAATGAAGAAGGCAATTATGTCAGGTGTTGCAAATGCTAGGGAAGCACACGGTGTTGGACAGGAAGATTTAGTGATAAGTGAATTAATGGTAAATGAGGCTCCTATGTTTAAAAGGACGAGATTCCAAGCAAAAGGGAGAGTATCAACTATATTTAAAAGAAGATCACATATTAATTTAGAATTAAAAGTTAAATAATTATGGGTAGGAAAATAAATCCAAAAATTATAAGAATGGGAATAAATAGAACTTGGGGATCTAGGTGGTATGCTGATAAAAAAGATTTTCCAAAATCTCTTTCTCAAAATCTTTTGATAAAAGAAAAAGTGAAGGAATCTATGAAAGATGCAGGAGTAGATAG
>JAAZGF010000092.1 GCA_012511375.1 Candidatus Dojkabacteria bacterium
AAAAACCTGTTTTTTAATTCCTCAAAAAGTATTTCCTCTAGATCACTCTCTTCAAGTTCTTTTCCTAGATATATATTAAACTTAGCAATACCATCTAAAGATATCCCACAGAAAAACTCCTCATCTATGTACATATTAACCCTGTCTGGGTCTCTTTTTTGAGAGACAAGTTTTGTTACTTTCATTATTTAACTAAAGATTTAACTTCCTTCACTATTTTAGCTTTAAGTTTCTTGTCCTCTCTTAGTAGCTCAGCTGTAGCCTCTCTACCTTGTGCTAACTGTTCCTCTCCGTATTTAAACCAAGAGCCTGATTTTTTAACAATCCCAAGCTCTGTAGCAGCATCTAATATACTACTCTCTTTATCTATCCCTTTAGGGTAGATCATATCAAAAGTAGCCTCTTTGAAAGGAGGTGCCATTTTGTTCTTTACAACCTTTACCTTCCTAGTATGGCCTATTAATTTCCCATCTTTTAATATTTTTTCCTTCTGTCTAATATCCAATCTTACTGAAGAGTAAAACTTAAGAGCATTACCTCCTGTTGTTGTTTCAGGGTTTCCAAACATAATTCCTATTTTCATCCTTAGTTGATTAAGGAAGATTATGGTAGTCCCTGTTTTGTTTGATATTGCAGTAAGTTTCCTTAGAGCTTGTGACATCAGTCTTGCCTGTAGTCCCATATGACTATCGCCCATCTCTCCCTCTATTTCCGCTCTAGGAGTTAAAGCAGCAACAGAATCCACTACAATAACCCCAAAAGCAGCAGACCTCACTAAAGTCTCTAATATTTCTAATGCCTGTTCTCCAAAATCTGGCTGGGATATGTACATCTCATCTAAATTAAGACCAATATTTTTAGCATAGGTAGGATCAAAAGCATGTTCTGCATCTATAAAGGCAACTGACTCTCCTTGCTTCTGTGCTTCTGTAAGTATGTGTATTGCCAAAGTAGTCTTCCCTGATGCCTCTGGCCCATAAATTTCTACTATTCTTCCCTTAGGAATACCCCCTATACCCAATGCAATATCCAAAGAAAGAGCTCCTGTTGGAATCACATCTACATCTACCTTCTTCTCTCCTCCCAACTGCATAATGGAACCTTTACCAAACTGTTTTTCTATTTGAGAAATTGCCATTTCTATAGCCTTCTTTTTAGAAGAATTCTCATTAGAAGACACAGGTTTTTTCTTAGTTACAGTAGTTGTCATTTATATGTTATTTAAAAATTTAACACACATTCAGGATAACAGAGTATTTAATCTAGGTCAAAAAAGAAATTCATTAACCGATAACAATATTATATTATCTCCTTTTGAACACACTTCGATATGTTTTCTATTAATGCATTTCTTAAATTTTCACTTTCTCTAATATATCTTGCTATCTCTATCTGAACAGATGGAACTCTTAGCTCAGATGCTACAAACTCTCCCAAGCTTTCTTGATAATTATTTGGATGTCTAAAAATCATAATATTTATACCTTTTAATACCCCTTTATCTATACCTTCTTTTAATGAACGAGCTAATCTCATTGATTTAGTAAATTTTGTAGGATAGTAGATTGCAATATCATAGAGACAACCATCCTTAAGACCATGAATGTCTAAAAAGTATTTAATTTTTTCACTCTTTACAAATTCCTTCACTCTCTTCTTGTAGGGATTATCTTTCTCTGTATGATAGTTATAGTCATAGTCCGTCTCAGATATCTGCATAATTCCAAAGCCATTACTCATCTCACACAACTGCTCTACAATTACATCTGTAAACGGCTCTCCATACTTGTATGCTCCACTTAATTGTGGTCTTCTATGTGCATGAGCATGAGGAGCAGAGAAAAGTACAGGGGTTTTACCAATAATGGTTCTAAATGTAGAATTCTTCATTACATATAACTTAACATATATTGTAATTTAGAGAAAGATGTGTAAAGACATTGATATATAAATTAATTTTATACCTCCTTATGAAGAGACTATTTAATATACTCCTCGCTCTGTTGCTAGGAATGGGGATTCTTTCTGCAACACTACTCCCTTCATATGCATAAATAGAAGAAGATACTGCATTGGAAGAAGTAGAGATAGTAGAACAAACAGATTTGGATGAAGATTGGTAAATTGCAGATATTGATCTTGATTCTCCTTTCTCACTCTCTGCTGATATTACGGAAGATAACTTGGAAGAATTTGTAGAAGATTTTGTTAATAGTGCCGCTTTACTTTTTGGAGGAATAATATTTATTATAGCACTGGGAGTTTCGCTCTCTGTATATATTTACACTGCAGTAGCTTTAATGGGCATTGCAAAAAAACTAGATCATCCAAATGGATGGTTTGCATGGATTCCTATTCTGAATTCCATTCTACTACTACAAATGGGAGAGAAAAGCCCTTGGTTGATATTAACAATCCTAATCCCTGGATTAGGAACTTTAGTATTCTTAGTCATATCAATTCTAGCAATAATGGATATCTGTGAGAAAAGAGGGTATGACAAACTCCTTGGACTACTCATACTAGTACCTCTAGGAAATCTCATTCTTTTTGGTATCTTAGCTTGGGGTAAGAATTCTTAAAACAATCTAAAACTAAATCCTCTACATATCTAAAAGAGTTTGGGGTTTCTCTTTCTCTTGAGCTCCTTCAAGCTTTACTTTCTCTATGCTCTTTTCTAGTTGGTTAAACCTAGTAGAGCTAACAGTATCATACTGTTTCTGCAGAGACCCTATCCTGTCTCCAACCTTGTAAAACTCCTCTGAGAATTTAAGAAACTCTTTCTCAAATGATTTAACATGCCCAATTATATTGTAAATATTCTCCTGCACTCTAAAGTTTTCATAGGCTTGCATTATCATCCTAAGAAGTGCTGTAAAACTAAAAGGTCCTGCAAACACAACCTTGTTCTCCATAGCACTTTGGGCAACTTCAGGCATCTTGTCATATATATATGAAAAAATCATTTCATTAGGTATGAAAAGAATTACAAAATCAACTGTCTTGTCCTCAGGATTAATATAGTCCCTAGAAGTAACTTGCTTAACCTTCTCCTTAACATCTCTTTCGAACATACTCATATATTTCTCTTTCATATCACTATCCTCTGTCTCAGCCATTCTTTGTAGATTAGCATAGGGAAACTTAGAATCTACATTTATTCTAGTCTTATCAGGCAAAAATATCGCAAAATCAGGCCTTGTTTCAGAACCTGCCTGCTCCTTATTAAACTCATAATTCTCTCCTTTAACAAATCCAGCAGACCGAAGAAGATCCTCGGCTACCTGCTCACCAAACTGCCCTCTTAGCTGATTATTTGAAAGCACCTTTTTCAAGTTCTCAGTATTTACAGTAAGTTTCTCCGTAACTTTTCTACTCTCCTCTAACGAAGTCTTAAGGTTAGAGAAAGAATCTATCCTCTCCTTCTCTGCTACTTTAAGATACTCCTCTAAACTTTTAACCATCCTTTCTATCTCTCCCCTCTTGCTCT
>JAAZGF010000093.1 GCA_012511375.1 Candidatus Dojkabacteria bacterium
AATATTATAATTATTCTCTTGTGTAAATACTCCCTCTATTAAGATATAATCACCTTATGAATGTCAATCAGCTAGAAAAAATACGTAATTTCTCAATAATAGCTCATATAGATCATGGGAAATCTACCTTAGCAGACAGAATGCTAGAGGCAGTAAAAACAGATCTTTCCAGGGAGAAAAGGAAAAGCAGGGTACTAGACAGGCTAGACTTAGAACAGGAGAAAGGTATTACAATTAAACTACAAGCGTGTAGAATGAATTGGAAAGGCTATCAACTTAACTTGATAGATACACCTGGTCACGTTGATTTCTCTTACGAAGTTTCTCGTTCTCTTGCTGCTTGTGATAGTGCAATACTGTTAGTTGATGCTACTAAGGGAATACAAGCTCAAACAATTTCTAACACAAAAAAGGCATTGGAATTAGGCCTTAAGATTATTCCTGTTTTAAATAAAATT
This sequence comes from Candidatus Dojkabacteria bacterium, assembly GCA_012511375.1. GTDB lineage: Bacteria > Patescibacteriota > Dojkabacteria > SC72 > SC72 > UBA2177. The sequence goes on from JAAZGF010000093.1 coordinate 459, forward strand.
GACATCCCATATATAGATATTGATGAAAAAGAAAAGGAGATAGAAGCACTTCTAGGTTTTTCAAGAGATGAAATAATTAAAATATCGGGAAAAACAGGAGAAAATGTTGATCTCCTTTTGGACACAATAGTGGAGAGAGCCCCCCAACCCAAAGGTAACCCTGAAAGTCCCTTAAAGGCCCTTGTTTTTGATTCCATCTATGATGAACATTGGGGTGTCGTTATTGCAGTACGAATCTTTGATGGAAAAATAGAATATATCCCTGGCAAACCAATAGAGCTATATATGATACAAAGACAGGGCTCTTTTAAACCTACAGAAATCGGTATGTTTAGTCCTAACTTAGAAGAAACACAATCTCTAGAAACAGGAGAGGTTGGATATATTGCTACGGGAGAAAAGGATATAAGTTACTTTACTGTGGGAGATACTGTCTCTGACAGAAAAGATACCCAACCGTTAGAAGGATACAAGATTCCAAAACCAAATATGTTTGCAAGCTTCTTTCCAACAGAACCAGAAGAGTATGAAGGATTGAAAACTGCATTAAGGAAATTATCTCTTAATGACTCCTCTATTACACTTGCAGAGCAGAGATCAAGCCTTTTAGGATCTGGTTTTAGGTGTGGATTCCTCGGCCTTCTACATATGGAGATAGTACAAGAAAGATTAGAGAGAGAATATGATGTAAGCTTAATAGTAACTGCACCTACTGTAGAATACAAAATTTTAAAGACAGACGGAACTGAAGTATTGGTCCAAACCCCTGATGAATTCCCCAATCCCGCAGAAATAGAGGAAGTTTTTGAGCCATGGGTTAGAACAGAAATATTAGCTCCAGACAAATATCTTGGAGATTTAATGAAATTATGTCAATTCAGAAGAGGACAGTATGTTAATACCAAATATCTAGACACTGACTCCTCTCTCAATCTAAAAGAGCAGTATGTTTCCTTAGAATATGATATTCCTCTTGCATCCTTAATATCAAACTTCTTTGATCAAATGAGAAACATATCAAGTGGATATGCCTCTATGTCATATGAATTAATTGATTTTTTTCCTTCAGATATAGTAAAGATTAGTATACTTGTTAACCATAAAGAAGTAGAAGCATTATCTTTTTTAGAAGAAAATTCTCAAACAAGATCTAAAGCCGTAAAACTTTTAGAAGAAATGAAAAAAGTAATTCCAAGATAGCAGTTCCCTATCCCACTTCAAGCTGCTATTGGCTCAAAAATAATTGCAAGAGAGGATGTTAAAGCCTTTAGAAAAGACGTTACTGCAAAACTCTATGGAGGAGATTACTCTAGAAAGAAGAAATTGCTAGAAAAGCAGAAAAAAGGGAAAAAGAGACTCAAACAAATAGGGGAAGTTACTCTCCCCCAAGAGGCCTTCTTAGCTATTTTAAAGACTTAGTTATGATAGAAAATATTAAACTAACAAACTTTAGAAAATTTAAAGAATTAAACCTTGATATTAAAAGTAATATTACCA
>JAAZGF010000094.1 GCA_012511375.1 Candidatus Dojkabacteria bacterium
CCAATGTAGAAAAAAGATTACACTAAGTAGAATCCTTGAGCCTAGATATATGGAACTCCCGATACTGGTTACCTTTAAGGAAACTATTTGCAATATACCAACCAGAGTGAGTCCTATCCCCCAATATATACTATCTTTTTCTTTTTTAGTAATTCCTCTAAACAAAAGAATAGTTCCTGTCAAAAGCATTATCGCCATTGAAAGAATGTAAAATGTACTTTCCATTCCATCTACCCAAAACTCTTTACTATTTGTAAAAAAAGTAAAAAGAGAAAAGGCAATTAATGCAAAAAGCAACATCAAAAACTGTAGCAATATGTGTTCTGAGTCCAGTTTCTTTAGTTTCATTATTACATACTACAAAAAATTCTTACTTTTTACCATCCTAGCCTAGCTTAAGGGTAGAAAAGGAGAAGAATTAACACTACAAAAACCCCAAAGACTTATAATTAAGTCCTGTAGTTCGGTATTTTATAGATATAGTTACTTGGTCTTTTTGTTTTGTTGTCATAACACCACTTTTAGAAGGTGTCTCCACTTATCCACAGGTGGCTGTTTTTTGTGAATAATCTTTTTGTAGGGTAATTATAAGTTAGCGGAACGGAGGGAGAGGGATTCGAACCCCCGATTCCAAATAAATGGAATAAAGCATTTCGAGTGCTCCCCTTTCGACCACTCAGGCATCCCTCCTCTTCAAACAATTATATCAAGAATGTATTATTAACTATACTTCTTCTAATGAAATATACTCTCCGTAACTAAGTCTATCCAGCCTCCCCCACTTCTTAATTTCCTCATAGAGCAAGCGCTCTTGTAGCAAAACAAACAAAGGATCCTTATCATCTTCCCCTAGTAAAAGAATTAAGGTCTTAGGATAATTGAGTTTTGTATTGACTACTAACATGTACCTATCCTCCTTTTTAGAAAAGAAGAAACTATCTAACATGTACCACTCATAGAGCTTCCCTCCTGTATCTATCCCTCTGGCAGTAACATAATGCTCAACAGTAAGGGGTCTAGTGGTTCCTGCGACATACAAAAGAAAAAGTAATGACATGATTGCTGCCATTAAAAAATAGTGCCCTAGTATTACCAAAAGTAATGAAAAAAGCAGTGCCAAAGAAACAATTATTAAAAACCTTTTATTAGTAAAATTTATCTGATACCTGTCCGGAGCATTCCATTGAAAAAGCTTAATATTTTGAACAACCTTCCTGTTTTGAACAGGATCCTCCTCTAGCTTTACACTCTTTTCTATAATCTCTTTCCTTTTCTTGTTTTTCTGGTCTTCTATTGCCTGTTTCTTCATCTTTTTCATCTCTCTCTGTTTCTCTTTAAGAGCCTTCTCTCCTGTTATCACCTCCAATATCTTCTCAAAATGATTTTTTTCTTTATCTTTTGCCATTGCTATATCATATAATAAAAAGGAATATTAAAACAACTACTAAAAGTAGGATTCCCCATAAAATATTTAGAATACCGAAGAAATTTAACACTAAAACAATCAATAATCCGAAAGTCGCTATAAAAGAAAACTTCAACGACTGAAGCATTAAAAGCTTTCTCTCTTCTTTCTTTTTAGTTAAGAGAAAAACAGAAAACATGAAAAGAGAAAGAAAGAAGAAAACTATAAAAAAAGAAAGTATTAAAAACACCCCAATATTCAACCAATTGTAATTACCAAAACTATCGATTGGAAGAAAGATTGTACTATTCAGCAAATAGTACAAGAATGCTACAGAGAATAGTAACGGAATTGTCAATGTAAAAAAGAATTTCATAAATTTTCTTCTTCTAGGTTTTAATAATTATTTTTTAACTTACTATTATTACCTATCTATATAATTTTTAAAGTAATAAATATGAATATCTTAATTATAGAGAACTCCTCTACTCTTTCTCAACTATTATCAAAAACTTTATCCGCATATGGGTACAATGTGACTTTGGATAATAAAGATTTTAATAATAAGAGGTTGGTTGATAAAAAGATGTTCGATATCTTCTTAATTAGTACGAATTTAGAGAAGGGTGTTACACAAGACTTACTTAAATACATTATAGAGAAGAGCTCTCAGTCAAAAATACTGGGAATTTGTAATAAGGGAAGTTGGATTGAAAAAGTTGAATTTTTAAAGAAAGGAGGAGATGATGTTTTAACATATCCCTTCCCTATACAGGAGCTACTTGCCAGAATTCAATCCCTAATGAGAAGACCAAAAAACTACTTAGATGAGAACATATATATTGGAGATTTTGTTCTTGATTTACAAGAAAAAACGATTTACAAAGATGATAAAGACCTAGAAATTAGGAAGAAAGAGTATGAGCTCTTTGAATATCTAGTTAGAAATGAAGGAAGAACTGTATCTAGGTGTGAACTTTTGGATCATGTATGGGATTACAGACAGTATGTTGGTTCTAATACGGTTGATGTTCATATAAATAGGTTGCGTGATAAATTAGAGGACAAAGAGATAATAAAGACAGTTCACGGAATAGGCTATCAGCTTAATAACTCTAAATTAAAGCATCATAGGCATAACTAGATGTATGAAGTTATTATCATCATCTATCTTAAATACTCCTGGTCTAATTGCTTCTGAACATTCAAATAGTATTTTTTCTGAATCTATATGATTTAAGATGTCAGAAAGTAGTTTTGAGCTAAACGCAATCTTAAGATTGTCTCCTTCTACCTTACATTCGAAATTACTTTCGTTCTTACCTAAATCTGACTGAACAGCAGATAAAGATATTCTGTTTTCTTTTGACTGAATCTGTAAAACCATCTTATTCCCTAATACTGATCTCGCAATTATATTTACAATTTTAAGTGAATTTAAAAACTCATCTCTATCTACATTACATTTAGTTTTGTATCCTGTAGGTATAATCTGTTCGTACTCTGGAAACTCTCCATCTATTAATCGAGATATAATATCAATATCACCAACCCTAAACATAACTTGGTTCTTATCTTCTATTAAGAAAAGTGAAACCATGCTTCCTGCCTCTTCCCCTACTTCATTTACAATGTAAGATAATTCAAGAAGAGCTCTTACAGGAACTAGAAAATCTTTGTTTTTAATGCCCTTCTCTATAGTAATATCTTGCTTTGAAAGTCTTAAACCATCAGTAGCTACAAATGAAGCTGTACCATTATCTTTTATCTCAATTTTAACTCCTGTCAAAACAGGCTTAATGTCGTCGGTAGCAGCAGCAAAAGCAACCCTATTAACAGCTAACAAAAAATCCGTACTATTTATTTGCAAAAAAGGCTCCTCTTTCTTCTCAACAGACGGAATATTAGGAAAGTCATCAGGTGGCATTGTATTAAAACTGGCAGAGTTATTAGATGTTGAAATATTAAAATTTTGTCTTTCAACAGTAACATCTATCTTTTCTTGTGGTACTGAATTAACAAATTCTGAGAGCTGTTTCGCAGGTAATGTTATTTTTCCATCATTTTCTACATCTGCCCCTATCCATGTGCTAATACTTAATTCTAAATCTGTTGTTTTCATAACTAACTTCCCTTTAGTTGCTTCAAAGTATACGTTATTAAGAATTGGTAAACCTGGTTTGTTACTAACAACCCTACTCATAATATTTAAGTATTTTGAAAATGTATCTTGATTACAAGAGAATTTCATACAAATATGTTTTAACAGTTTAATTCATTGGGCAGTTTTGTTCTACTATTCTATCATTTTTTCTAAGAGAAGAAAAAGAATATATATACTAACTATATATAAATAAGTAGTAATAGTTGTAGTAGAGAGTGTGTATATGTATATAACTATTGTTATTTATACCCTTTTCTCTTTTAAGAAAAAGGTTTTTTGCCCTTTTAAATTATGTGTATTATTTTCTCTTTGAAAAGCCTTTCAAAAGAGTAGAAACGTTTTACTGGTAATATTTCTAAGTGTGGATTACTTCTGAGTATATGTTAGGGAAAAGATTTTAGAAAGTATAGATTAGGATTATTTTAAAAAGGCGTACTAAGAATGTTTCTACGTACTTGTAAGGTTTTTAACTGTGGAAAAGTACAGGAGTTATCAGGAGATATAAGTAAGTTATAAACAGTATTATCCACAACTTAACTTTTAAGTATTTTAAGAGTAGTGTTGATTTTTTCGTTTAATCTAGGATCTTCTTTTCTTAGTTTCTCTATTTTTTCACAAGCATGAATAACTGTTGTGTGGTCTTTTCGGTTTACCTCTTTTGCCACTTTTTCTAAAGGTAGCTCTAATTCTGTTCTTAAAATATACATTACAATTTGCCTACTTTTAGCTATATATGCGGTTCTTCTATTCCCTTTTATCTCACTGCTTTTTACATCAAATACCTCCCCTACTGCTTGTATTACTTTTTGAGGAGTTATTCTTTTTCTTTTACTATCTAAATCTATTTGAAGTATTCTAGAAATATCTTCAAAAGAAGGCTCTACCCCAAGTTTCAGAAGAGATACAACCTTAGTTAAAGCTCCTTCTAATTCTCTAATATTGCTCTCAATATTTTTTGCAATTAATTCTATATACTCATCAGGAATCACAGTGTTTTTTTCTTTCAAGGCTTGTTTTAATATGGCAAGTCTTGTTTCGTAGTCAGGAGCTTGCATATCAGCTACCATTCCACCTTCAAAACGAGATCTTAACCTATCTGTAATATTTTTTATCTCTTTTGGAGGTCTGTCTGATGCAAGTATTATTTGTTTATTTGCTTGGTACAAAGTATTGAAAGTGTGAAAAAGCTCCTCTTGTGTTCTAGGAAAAGCCTCTACAAATTGAATATCATCTATTATTAAAAGGTCTACTGCTCTATATTTGTTTCTAAACTGCTCGTTTCTCTTTGTACTTATTGCTTCTACCATTTCATTAAGAAATTGTTCTATTGATACATAGACAACCTTTTTAGTATGGTCTTTTTTAAGAATCTCGTTCCCTATTGCTTGCATAAGGTGTGTTTTACCTACTCCTGTATCACCGTAGTAAAAGACAGGATTGTATGCTTTTCCTAAATCTTCCAGTACTGCTTGTGCTACAGCCTCTGCAAGCCTGTTGTTTGGGCCAACTATAAAGTTTTCAAAATGATATTTAGGATTAAGGCTAGATTCCTCCAGTGCATTTTCATACATTTTCTTTTCCTTCTCTGCTGTAGAAAAAAGATCCAAAACCTCCTCTTCTACACTCTCAGGGATGTGATATTGATATTTAGAACTACCAACTTCCTTCTCTCTTTCTCTAAGGTTAACCTCTATCTCAAAATTTCTTCCACATGTTTTTCTAAATGCGTTTTTAAGAGCATACTGATAATCCTTTAAGATTTTTTCTCTCTTGTATGCAGCCTCACAAGAGAGTTGTATTGTTCCATTACTAATTCCCTCTATGTATGCATTCCCAAACAACCCTCCAAACTCCCTTATACCAATCATCTGTTTTAAGTACTCTTTTGCTTCCTTCCACACCTCATCTATTTCAAACCCTTCGTTCTCTTCCACTGGGGATTGGGAAGCTTTAGAGATGGTTTCTAAATAGTTTTTGTAATCTGCTTTTTTCATATTGAGTTTAACGTCAAATATTGCAGTTTAATTAAAAGGGGGGCAGTCACATGATCGATTGGGACTTTTCTCTATTATATTGATTTCTTTAGAAATGTGGATATCTTGTAAAGTGTTAATCGAAAAGCTTCTCTCACAAGTTCTTTTAGAAGGGTCTAAAAAACTCTAAAATTTTTAGAGATGAATTGCGAATTTTTAAAAAAGACAGCATTTTGCTTGGCATTTAATCTGATGAACTGTATAATAGCGATGAAATGAAAAGAACATATCAACCAAAAAATATTAAAAGAATTAAGAAACTGGGTTTTAGGGCTAGAAACAAAACAGCTGGAGGAAGAAACGTTCTAAAAAGAAGAAGAGCGAAAGGCAGGAAAAGTCTCTCTGTAAGCGAAGAGTACAAACTGCTTAGAAAAAAGAAAACAAAAAGTATAAAATAGGAATATACTATGCTTCCAAAAAAATTTCGTTTGCCAGCCGAATATTTTAGAAAACAGTACCAAAAAGGCAAGAAAACCAGAGGTAGGTATGGAATGTTTGTTGTCTCAGAGAATGAGATTGCAAACCCAAGATTTGGTTTTGTTGTTAGTAAAAAAATAGGTAGTGCTGTTACTAGAAATAGAATGACAAGACTTCTAAGAGTAGTAGTTATGGAAATAGTTAATGAAAAGAATTTAAGTAATTTAAATAAGGATTTTCAATATATAGCGTTTGAGTTTTGTGATAAGAAATCTTTACTAAAGGAAGAAATCTCTTTACAAATAGAAAGGAGCATCAATGATTAAGAAATTAGTTTTAATATTAATTAAAATTTATCAAAAAACGCTTTCTTTTGATCACGGTTTTTTTGGCAAACTATTTCCAAATATCAGATTTTGTAAGTTTACCCCCTCCTGCTCAGAGTATGGCTACTCAGCGATAGAAAAATTTGGTATTTTTAAAGGAGGATGGCTATTTCTGAAAAGGTTTGTTAAATGTAATCCGTGGACAGAACCAGGGACATATGATCCTGTTCCTTGATTCAAATTTATGATATAGTCCCAATCATGCTGTTATTTAGAACTTTTTAAAAATGTTAGGAACAATTTGGAACAATATAGTTTACTATCCAATCTTAAATCTCTTACTAGCCTTCTATGCTCTTTTTGGAAATAACTTGGGATTAGCTATTATCGCCATTGCTATTGTATTTCGTCTTTTGTTAATTCCTTTGATGAATAAACAAAGAGAAATGACAAAGAAAATGTCTTCTCTTAAGCCTCAACTAGATCAAATACAAAAGAAATACAAAAATAATCCAGAAAAACTTTCTCAAGAGCAGGTAAAGCTGTATAAAAAAGTAGGATACAATCCATTAGGTTGCTTTGTAACTTTTCTTCCTCAATTGATCATTCTTTCTGTTTTAATACAAGTAATTAGAAATGTTACAGGAGGAACACTAGATGGTATATATCCATTTATGGAGAGCTGGTTAAACGGAGGAGCTTCTTTATCAATAAATACACAATTTCTAATTTGGGATCTCACAAAGTCATACAATGATATTGCTGCAGAGGTAGGAAAGTTTGCCCCACTCTCTTTAGGCTACTTTCTTCTTAGCTTCCTTGTAGGGGTTTCTCAATATTTTGCTTCAAAGTTTACTCAAACATTACAAAATCCAGCAGGACTTACAGAAACAAAAAAGAAAGCAAAGAACGAAGAGCTATCAGCAGAAGAAATGCAAAAGAAAATGTCAGGTTCCTTTATGTATATTCTTCCATTAAGTACGATATTTATAACGATAAGTGCCCCTGCAGCTCTTAGCTTGTATTGGGTAATACAGTCGTTCATGCTGGTTTTTCAGTATCTTTTGATGGACAAAGAAAAGAGCAAAGAAGCTTTCAAGAAAACATTATCAAAACTAAAAGCTAAAAAGAAATAATGCCCCTTTTTTGTAACTTAAATTTTTAAACATTATCTTATGAAAGATAAAGAAATTAAAAAGTTTGTAAAAGAAGAGATAGAGACACTATGCTCTCTTTTAGAAGTAGAGTGTGAAAGAAGTTTTGAAATGGAAGAAGGAGATAATGATGAGGTAACTTACATTAAAATATATTTTGAAGGAGAAGATCTAGGATATATGATTGGAAATCATGGAAGGCATTTAGATTCTTTACAATATATATTACAGCTTATGGTTGGGAAAATTATAGATCAGGATCCTCAGTATAGGGTATTAGTGGATGTGGGTGGATACAGAAAGGAGAAGGACAGTAAAATAGAGGATTTGGCATTACAAAAGGCAGACGATGTGAGGATTTTAGGAGAAGAAATAGAAATGGAACCAATGAGCCCAGCTGACAGAAGGGTTGTGCATACGACACTTTCTCAGTATGAAGATATAACAACGGAGAGCATTGGAGAAGGGGTAGATAGAAGGGTTGTGATAAAACCTGCTAAATAGTATTAACAGATCTCTATAACGTGCTAGAATTGTTTAATGAAGAAACTCCTTAACCGAAAGAACTTTTTTGTCGTTAGCGTTATACTTCTTTTTCTTTTTCTTTCTTACTTTCTTCTACAAGAATCTCTCGAAAAAACACTCTTTTTGTCTTTTACTCTTTTTTTGTGGTTGAGTACATATCTGTATACAAAAGACTTAACCTTTTCCTCTTTTCTGTATATATTAATTGTACTTCCTTTTAACCTCACATTGCAGTTACAGGGGAATGTGGAAATCTTTAACACATATTTCAATTTCCCGTCTCCTTTTGTAAACGGAATATATTCAAACTACCTTGTCCCTACTCTCTCGATAGTTGATATCGGAGCAGTTCTTTTTCTCTTCTCTATTTTAGTTGAAAAAGGTTTTAAATATCTTTGGAGTATTATTAAAGATTTTAAAAACGGCTTTCTTCTTTTTCTCTTCTTCCTGTTAATTCAAAACATATTTTTGAGCAGTGCTTTTACAGTATTGACCTCCACAAGACTTGTTCTCTATCTTTTAGTCCTCTTTTCACTCATTGACTACTGTAAAGAAAATTCTTCAGAGAAAGTGTTACTTACATCTTCCTTTGTTTTGCTTTTAAACTTAATAATTCAAGGGGCAGTAGGTATACTGCAAGTTTTCAAAGGAGCTTCTTTAGGTTTACTATTCTTAGGTGAGTCTCAAGTAGTAAATGGAATGCAAGGTTCAAGTTTTGTTGATCTAGGAGGAAAGCTTCTTTTAAGGGCATATGGGACTTTCCCACATCCAAACATATTAGGAGGCTTTTTGGTTCTTTGTATCCTCTTTGGAATTCTTAGTTCTAAAAAAATCCCTGGAGTAGGAATTCCTTTAGTAATTCTTTCTTTAATAATTCTACCTTTTACATTTTCAAGGATAGCAATAGTACTGTCTGTTTTAATTCTCTTTTTGCTTCTTCTAAGAAGTATCTTAAATCTAAAAACAAAACAATTCTCTTTTTCGCCCCTACTCCTTTTGGAAAGGTTTAGGAATCTACTTAGTGGCAAAGATAGCGGTTGGGGAGATAGAGTTAACTTGTTAAAAGCATCTTGGAGAGTATTAAAGGGAAACTACGTCTTTGGTACAGGCTCAGGATCTTTTGTTAAGGGTATGGAAAATTTCGTTCCTACTACCTCAGGGGGTATTTCTCTTGTTCAGCCTGTTCATAATATTTTTGTACTACTACTGGTAGAATTAGGTGTTTTTGGTTTTCCAATATATCTTTATATATTATTAAGGTTGTTAGTGAAGAATGTTGGCAAGGTTACGGTTTTTAAAGTGATGGTTGTTACTGCTATTTTAGGATTAGGTTTTTGGGATCATTTTCTTGTCTCTTTGCCTCAAGGTTCTATTTTTCTTATCTTAATGTTTCTCCTTCTACTATTTGATTCAGAAGATTTAAAGAAAAAAGGAAAAGAGAAATTATCTCTATAGGTTAGCGGGACGGAGAGAGTGGGATTCGAACCCACGATATGATTACTCATATGCACGCTCTCCAAGCGTGTCCTTTCGACCACTCAGGCATCTCTCCTTTTTAAAAACGTACCTGGCCGGAGTCGAACCGACAACCTACTGCTTAGAAGGCAGTTGCTCTATCCGATTGAGCTACAGGTACATAAGCAACAGCAATTTTATCAGGAAATAGGTGTAAAATAAAGGATTATTTAACATCCTTAATTGTAATCATAATCCCTCCCCTTCTTTTAGGGAACCGTCTAAAGCTTTCAGGGAACCAATCTGGAAGAAACTCAACCTTAGGATCCTTGTCAGAGAACTTTAAGTTTTCTAAATATTTATTTCCTTCTTCCCATGTCATATTTTTCAACTCGTTAACCATAGCTTCCTTTTCAACCTTTGGCTTTACTAAACCTTTTGCAAAAAGTCTAATTCTTACTGTTTGTCCATCATTTTCTACAACAGAAATATCTTTCTCTATATCCTTGTCTAATTCTAACTCTCCATTACTATCACTCTCAAAAAGATTTTCATCTTTAGCTTTTTGAGTAAGTAGATCCTTAACAGCCTTATCAAAACCTTCTTTCAGGAAGAATGTAGCAGAGCTTTTTGTCTTTATAGAAAGACTTGTTTGTGTAGCCTCTGCCCCTATTGCTACTCCTGTTTTAGTACTATCTTGAACAACCTCACTGACGACAGAATCAGGAATTATTTTCCAATTCCCATTTTTATTCTTTAATTCGCTTTCCCCTTCTTCAATAGCTATTCCTTTTAAGTCATTAACCCCAGCATCTACATCAGCTTTAGAGAGAACAGTATATTCCTTTTTTGATCCTCCAGAAAAG
>JAAZGF010000095.1 GCA_012511375.1 Candidatus Dojkabacteria bacterium
ACCTCTTTAATCTCCTCATTAAGGTATCAAGTCCAAAATCAATATTAGCATACATATCAGGACCTCCCTGTTCCACCCTAATCCTACTATTGGGTAATACCACATCAATATCTAACCTAAAATCATCCTTAACCCCTTTGTTATGTATACTCCCTTTAAAGAACACATCTATACCAGTAGCCTCTTCTAAGAACTTGTCTTTTCCTTCTAGCTTCTCCAGTAGGTATTCTTTTAACGAATCTGTTGGTTCCATTCCTACAAAAGAGATTTTTACTTTTTCTTCTAACCTTGGGTATATTTATTAAATTATATATACTTTAATGATATATAATTGGGAGGGTGAATTGCAATTAAAAAAGATTCTTATTGCAGAAAAAAGAATGAATATATATAATGGGTAGTTCATTGATAGTCCACGGTAGCTCAATGGTAGAGCAAACGACTGTTAATCGTTCGGTTGAAGGTTCGAATCCTTCCCGTGGAGTTCCCCTTAATATACAGTACTTTGATTTCTATTCTCCGTTACTCTTCTTGTGAATAATAATACCTTCTTCTTGCTGCAATACTCCATTTCTCTCATCAAGATATTCTAAAATCTCCTCCTGAATACTTTTAGGCATAGAACCCCACTCAATACTAAAAAAGAATTCGACAATTACAATGGCATCATTTGATTTACTAACAGAAGGAAACCTAAGTACTGAATTATTTAAGACTAACTCAGTATTACCTTCTTTCTCCTTCAGAATCTCTAAAGCTCTCTTGTAGTTACGAGGAACCCAGTCTTGAGGATACAGGCTGGGTAATAATATTCTTAAAAATCTCCTTTTTAAGTCAGTAATATCATCTATGCCTCTTTCTATCCATATTAAAGTCCCAGAATCTTTTAATAGAGAGGCTAGTTGTGAAAGAAGTTCTTGATACTTCTTTCTAGGAAAATGATAAAGGTGTGATGCAAGAACAACATCATATTTCTCTTTACTGTTTTGATAAAAGTCTTCAAAGGTTTGATTTATACACTTCCATTCTTTATTTTGTTTTGTATTCTTTACAAGTTTTTCAAATGGATTTTTTGAAGGCTCAAGAAAAATTATTTCTACTTTCTTTCCTTTAGGAAGAGATTTTATTAAAAAAGAACCGTCATTACTTCCCACATCTAGAATTTTTAAGGGGTCTCCTTTTAATTCTAAAAGTATTTTTCTTAATCGCTTGCTAGAGATTTCCATTGCATTAGAATGTTTAAGGTATATCTCAAAAGGGGTGAAGTCATCCTTTTTCTCTTTTTTATATTGATGATTAAAAACAGAGGCTTGAGCTTTTTTCATTAAGATTATTATACATAATATTTAAGATATGAATAGAGGAATACCCTCACTCTGCATATACAAGACCGTGAAGAGATATTACGACTATATCTATTGACTACCTCCCTGTTCTCTATATAATTTAGCTTATGAAAAAAAGAAAAAACCTCCCTCAAAAGAATTCTACTAAGTCAATTATATTTATAGTAATAGCCTTTCTAACTGGTACATTAACTGGACTACTCATTTTAAATCTACTTCCTCCTGAAAAAAGAAATTCCTCACTAATCCTAAGAGAGTCAGGATATGAATTCATTAATCCTCTAATTGATTTTGATAATGTTGATTTCATTAAGACAAAAGAAGCAAAAGATTTAGAAAAACAGCTCTCTACATATATCAAAGAACAAATGGAAAAAGAAGCCTCTGTTGTAGATAATGTATCTTTGTACTACAGAGATCTAAATACTGGAATATGGGTAGGTATAAATGAGAAGGAAGGATATGCTTTAGCTAGTTTAACAAAAGTCCCTGTTATGATAGCTCATTACAAAATAGCAGAGAAAAATCCTAACCATCTTAAACAAGAATTTACATATACCGTTGATCCAAACCTGTATGTCTCCAACAACCCTCTAAGAATAGATGACAACAGAGAAGGAGAAAACACCTTGAAAGAGGGAGAAACATATACCTTAGATGAATTTATTAACCAATTAATAGTTTACTCTGATAATACAGTATTGCCCTTTCTTCTTCTTGATGAAACCTATGTAACATATCTTGATAAAGTTTTTTCTGATTTAGGTCTTCCCAATCCATATATGACTGACGATGAGAACTTGATTACGGTTAAAGAGTACTCTGCTTTTTTTAGAGTCTTGTATAACTCTACATATTTAAACAAAGAAATGTCCTCTAAAGCATTAGAATTACTGTCAAGAGTATCCTTTGATGATGGTTTGGCTAAAGGTTTACCAAAAGATATTGTTCTAGCAAACAAGTTTGGAGCAAGAAAGTATACTACTGAGAAAGGAAATATAGAGCAATTACATGACTGTGGCATAATCTATCATCCTAGAAAGCCATACCTTCTTTGTATTATGACTAGAGGTTCAAGAACTACTGTTCAAACAAGAATTATTTCTGATCTCTCCTCTATTGTTTACAGTATTGTAGATAAGAATTAACTTTCTGTTATAGGGTTTTCCTACCCCTTGACACAAATTAGCACTCTGTGTTACTATCTGCTATATTTAAATTTTAATGTTTAATACTATGAAAATTGTAAAAAGAGATGATAATCGAAGAACTTATCCTTCAACATATATTCCTTTAAGATCTGTTTTTGATGATTTTTTCACACCTACAGTCATGGATGATTTCTTTACTTCACAACCAACCTTTAGTTCCCTTTCCGCTGATGTTTGGGAAGAGGATAATGATGTGTTTGTAAAAATGGCTCTTCCAGGAGTAGAAAAGGATGATATCAAAATCACAATCAATGAGGATAATATCTCTATTGTAGGCAGTAGCGAGAAAGAAGAGGAACAGAAAGACAAGAAAAGAAAATATTACTACAAAAGTATGGAGAGCTCATTTGAGCAAAGCTTTAACTTACCTACAAAAGTAAACCCTGATAAAGTTGAGGCAGAGTTTAAGGATGGAGTACTTACAGTACGACTTCCTAAAGCTGATGAGGTTAAACCTAGAGAAGTAAAAATCGCTTAGCCTTAGAGACCCATAACTACTATAAAGGGGCTTGTAAAAAAAGCCCCTTTTTGTATAATAAGGGTACTTGGAAAAGGAAAAGGGAAAAGAAAGACAAAAGAATATATCACCAATACTCTTAAATAGTATTGAAATTCTTGCAAAAAGGAGTTCTGAGAGTAAGAAGCAATGGTATATTGACTCTACCCTAACTAGGTGTTTAGAGTTAGATTCTTATATCCAACATCCTGGGAAGAGAGAAACTTTGCGTCTCACTGGAGTTCTCGCAGAAGGTCTCTTTTATACTATCTTCTCGGGGAAAAAACTTGTTATTGCTAATAGTAATCAAAATATCGATGGAATAGATTTTTTCCTTGAAGGAAAACCATTTAATGTAACAACCAATCCAGATTTTCTAGGGAAAAAGTTTAATAGCACAAGACCTCCTAACATATTACTACCTACTTACAAAGGACAATCTCTGTATGATGACTCTTCCAAAAAAACAAATTATCTAGTGAAAATACATGAAGATGATTTCCCATATGATGAATACAAAGAGAATATTCTTTCATTAAATTATGCAATATTAAGAGAAATGGGTTGGTGTTTGAATTATTGCTTTGGTGATTCTCCCTTGAAAGAAGCTGAGATAGAATGGAGAAATTATGAAGAGATGGCAGAAATTCTCACAAGTCTTAGTACCTGTTAGTCTCTAGCATCTTTTAGGAGCTTCATGAGTAGCTCTGCCTGTTCCTGTGTAGCTATAGATGGTTTTAGATCCCTATCTGTATATATTGGCGTTATTTTACTCTGTATATGTACACCATCATATATGTAATGAGACAGAACCATACCTTGTCTAGTACCAATCCACATATATTGATCAAAGAAGAGATTTCCAGTACCGTAGAATATTATCCCATCTTCATACAGTTCGTATGTCTGAGGTTGATGTGCTTGAGAACCTACCACGATATCTGCTCCTAAATCTATCGCCATTCTAAACACCTTCTTTTGGTCGGGACTTTCAAGAGGTCTGTAGCATACTGGATAGATAACATCGGACTCTGGATAGCTCCAGCATTCCTGAAACTGAAATGTAACTATGATGATATCTGCTTTCTCTTTTGCTTTTTTAATATCACGTTCTAATTTTTCTTCAGAGTAGTAATTTGCTCCGGACCTAATCTCTGAGGCTATTGCTACACTTGGGTAGATGCTGTCATAGTAATTGTAACCTAAGAATGCGATTGTAGAATTATTTACATTTTCATACAGGATTTCACTTGCATCCTCATCATTTAATCCTCCACCAAAATACCTCATACCTGCCTCTTCATACATCTGTATAGACGCAGCACTGTATTGAGCACCAAAATCATTGTTATGATTCCCTGTTAATTCAACAATATCTACTCCAGAAAGCTGTAATACTTCCATATACTCAGGTCTGGAACAAAAAACCATTCCTGAATATACATTACAACCGGGAACAAAAGATGCCTCATTTGAAACATGAGTTAAATCTGCGTCTGCTAAGAACTCCCCTATATTCCTTGCTGCATATCCGTAATCTCCAGATCTGTCTGTTAAGAGAGCTAAGCCTCTAGACATTGCCACAACCCCTGCCATATTAATTTTAACTAATTTATCTCTATCCCATGAGGAGTCTCCTAAGTCTATATTTTTAGAAATTACAGTAATAATGTAGTCACTTACATTTTCCTTTACATCAAGATAGAAATTAGCAGACAGAGAGGCAGAATTATTGTCTAAATAGTAATCATCATCTAGTTTCAATATTTTAAACCTAAAATCTAGATCCTTAAAATCTAAAAAGGCAATATTGTTGTCACCCTCTTTTAGCTTAAGTAGCAATTCATCAGTACTACTCAAAACAGTACTACTTAAACTATACTCTTCTTTTAGAAATTGATTGTTTAGTTCACTTAGAACAAAGATATTGTATTTTTCTAACTCATCTTTTTTTGTATTATCTAAAAGGGAATATATATGTCCTACAGGAATTAAGTCTTTTCCAGATATTTTTTTACTTTTCTCAGTACTTACCATTGAGATTTTAATGTCACTACGATTCCCTTTCTTGAAAGAGAACCTTGGTTTTTCATTAAACTGTAAAGCTCCTAAGCTCTTTTCAATGTTTTCTATGTAGATATCTGATACGCTATCGTCAAAAGAGATAGTATATGTTTGATATTTTACCTTTCCTTTAGGCAAAAAAGTATATTTCAAAGCAGAAAGAAAGAGATTTCCTTCTAAAACCCATAAGGTGAAGAAAAGAGCAAAAAATGATATAATTAAGGATACCTTAAACAATTTCCCTGTACTCTTTTTCTTCTGTTTTTTCTCCTCAAGATATATACGCATTGGTGATTTAATATTAGCATAATTTTAAGTATATACACACATTCGCACTATAGGGTAGTTTGTGGTATAATATGTAATGTGTTAATAACTAATATTTTACTATTAATACAATGAAAAGACTGCTCATACAAACAAAGAAAGGGTTAGCCACTATTACAGGAATACTGTTTTTTGCAACTTTAATTAACTCTGTTTCTCAAACAATTCCTGCTAATGTTGTTGAAGCAAATCAAGATGAGAATATTGTAGGAAACCTCTCTATCTCTACTAGTATTGAGTTAGAAGAAAGAGTTTTAGCTAGAAATATTGTTGTTGATGAAGTACCTGTATACAAATATGTACCTGACAGTACAAAGGTTAGAGATGTAAGAGAATATTTAGAGAGTAGAAATTCTCCTTTAGCTGAATACGCAGAGGTATTTGTAGAGGCTTCTGATCATTACGAGATTGACTACAGAATTGTTGCTGCTATATCCGTTATTGAATCTGGAGGTGGTAAACACAACTTTAGGCCTCATAATGCATGGGGTTGGGGTAAAATGACTTTCTCTGATTGGGAGGAAGGTATATGGGCTGTATCAAAAGGTATTGGTAATTATTACTCTAGAGGTTTAAACACTCCTAAGCTTATCGGTACATATTACTGTCCACCTAATGCTGAGAGATGGGGTGAAAAAGTACAGTTTGTTATGAATGAGATTGGAGATTAATCTCTGTAGTAGCCAAAAAATGTACTTAGTATTTTGAGTAATTTGTTTCTTTTCATATTAAAAATAGCATAAAGCTCTCTTGCAAGCTTATCACTATCATGCCTTATGAAACTTCTTTTTAAAGAATCCCCTTTCTCTTTCTTAATGGGATCAAATGCCACTAAGTTTTTTCTGAGAACTAACCTACCCTCTCCATCATGCAGATTATCCTCTATGGTGTGTTCTCCATCCTCTAAATACCTTTTGTATGCCTGAGGGGGGAATTGTCCATTGTTAAGAAGAACAAAATCAAATTTTCTCCCTATAGCATCCTCTATTATTTCAACAATATCTCTATGTGTTTTATGCCTTGTTTGTCCTATTTTACTCATTAGGTTTCCTATATATATAATTTTTGCTTTAGAGGAAATTAGGGCTTCCTTTATTCCTGAAACTAAAAGGTTGGGCATAATAGTGGTGTAAAGGTCTCCTGGACCTAAGATGATGTAATCAGCTTTTTCAATAGCTCGGATAGCAGCCTCTGATGCTTTAGCTGGAGAAGATAAGGAAAAGGTTGTAATATTTTTATGTTTTTTAGGCTCGTCAATATAGTGCTCTCCTACTACTTTACTACCATCGTCATATTCAGCAGTCAGTTTAACATCATCAAGAGTCACTGGGATAATATCACCTCTTACACTAAAGATATTTTTAAACATCTCTATAGCTTCTACCTCGGAACCTAGTATCTCTGTCATAGAAACCATGAGAAGGTTCCCTACTGTATGTCCCTTTATTGCATTTCCTTCTGAGAAACGATATGTAAAAAGTTCTCTTAAAACCTCATTGCTTTGAGAGTCTGCAAGGGCTAGTATAGATTTTCTTACATCACTTAAAGGAAGTAGTCCAAACTCATCCCTGACCACAGCATTACTCCCTCCATCATCCATCATCCCCACTATTACCGACAGTTTGAGTTCTTTAAACTTTTTAATCCCTTCTAATACTACTGTGGATCCTGTTCCTCCTCCTATCACTACTATATTCATAATCAGAGTATATCATTTTCATGGTATAATAAGGAGTTAAGATTACAAAAACATCGATATGAAGTTTAAAGTTGGCTCTAAGGTTTTCTATCCATCTCATGGTGCAGGATATATTAAGAAGAAAAAAGAGATAGAGTTTGATGGCGTAAAAAAAGAGTATTTTGAGTTTGAATTAGCTACTAACCCTTTAAGTATTTCTACTCCTATTGATAACGTGGAGAACCTCGGCATCCGAGAAGTTATGCCTGTTGAACAGATTAAAAACTTTATTAAAATTCTTAAAAAGAGTCCAAGTATTGATCCTAAGGTTAGAGATTTTAATATGATGATTAAGCTTTTTAAGGACTTAGAAGAGAGTTCGGACTTAGAGGCTCCTGTACAAATAATACAGTACTGTAACTATGTTAAAGAGAAGAGGAAGAAAGAAGGAAGGTTAATTCCAATAACTTTGGAAAAACAGCTTGAAGGAGCAATTGCAAATCTAGTAGGCGAGTTAGCCGTATCCTCAGATATTTCTCTAGAACAAGCATCTAAGATGTTTACAAAATTGTCTGGAATTAAGGTTGATGTACTAAAAGAGTAATTCCCTAAACGTTGTTTTTGTTGCAAAAAAAAAGCAAGATGCCGGACCCACACCGGAACTCCATACAGCTAATAACTCCGAAGAGAAAGTAGATGCCCTACAACCCGAAGGAAGTAAGAAGAAGGAAAGTTCTAATAACTTACAACACCTTGCACAAGCAGGATGCTGGACTCACACCAGAACTCCATACATCTAGTAACTCCGAAGAGAAAAAAGACGCCTACAATCCGAAGAAAGTAGAAGAAGGAAGGTTCTAATAACCCACAACATCCTGCACAACGTTAAAGAGCTCGTACTATACTTTACATAAGCATCTAGCCCATGTCAATCCCAAACTCGAGCTTATAGTAAGCTTAGTTAATTGCTTAAACTAACCTTAATCTCTTCTCCATCGATCTTAAAAACTCCATCGGGGTTCTCTATATCCTCTACAAAAAGAACCTCTTTAGAATGCATCTCTTCTTCATTTTTAGAAGCAAATTCATTAATAGCATCTTTTACTTCTCCCTCTTTTACGGAGATTCTTAAAGATAACAAATCATCTATTTTAAGATTTTTTCTTTTTCTAATATCTCTGTATTTCCTTAAAAA
>JAAZGF010000096.1 GCA_012511375.1 Candidatus Dojkabacteria bacterium
GAGGATTCATTAAATGATCTTGTAGGATTAGGAACAGATTTAGTAATAACGGTAGATTGTGGGATTAGGGATAAAGAGATTATACAAAAGTTTAAAAAAGAAAAAGAGATAGATTTTCTTGTAACTGATCATCATCAACCTCCAGAAGATATAGCCGAAGGTCTTGATTACACTGTTGTTCATCAGATGTTTCCTAAAAAGGAGTACCCATATCTTGAGATTTCTGGAACGACAGTTGCATATTTGCTAATACAGGCCTTAATAGAGGAAATAGGTATGGATAGTAACCCTCAGTACGGTCTAGATCTTGTAGCCTTAAGTACAGTAACCGATGTAATGCCTTTGACTGGGATGAATAGAGTAGTAGTAAAGTTGGGATTAGAGGAGGTTAGAAAGGGAGAGAGGCTAGGTTTAAGAATGTTAGCCCTTAGGGCAGGAATTCAACCAGAGAGTATTGGTACCTACCATTTAGGCTTTGTACTTGGTCCTAGAATTAATGCTTCTGGTAGGATTGATTCCCCAATGGAGGCACTTCGTCTTTTGGTAAGTAGTGATGAACAGCAGTGCAAAGACATTGCAAACAGATTAGAAACAGTAAATTTCAATAGACAGCAGATGACAAATAAAATATTTGAAGAGGCAAGGGAGATAACTCAAGGGATTTCAGATAATATTCTTTTTGCTACAGGACTGGATTGGCATGAAGGAATAATTGGACTTGTCGCTGGTAAGTTACAGGAAGAGTACTACAAACCTACTGTTGTAGTTACGAAAAAAAACGGTCTCGTAAAAGGTTCAGCACGTAGTATTAAGGGATTTAATATAACAAAAGCATTAGAAAAGTTTAATAAATACCTAGAAAGATATGGGGGACATGAGTTAGCAGCAGGATTTACTACCTCTGAGAAAAACTTTGACAAATTAATGAAATTGATGACAGAGTATGCAAATAAGGTTTTGAAAGAAAAGGATCTTGTCCCTAAACTAGAAATAGAAATCCTTCTAGACTTGGTAGATGTAAAGAAAGAATTAGTAAAGGATTTAAACAAGTTAGAACCTTTAGGGTTTGGGAATCCTAAGCCGTATGTATGTTTAGAAAAATTAAATATTTCACAAGCCTCTGTTATAGGGAAAGATGGAGACCATTTAAAGCTTTTTGTAAAAGATGAAGATGGGAAACAATTAACTCTTTTGCTTTTTAGATGCAATGAGGATATAGAGCTGCTTAAAGAAGGAGACATTATAGATGTAGTAGGCTTTCCAGATATTAATGTGTGGAATGGACAAGAGAGCTTGCAATTTAACGTTAAGGAGTGGAGATACAGTAGTTAGTCTTTTACATCAAACCTTCTTCCTAAACGATTTGGAGTATTGGGTAAAAAGCTTGTTTCCAAAACAGTAGAGTAGCCTAATAATTTCATTAAAAATCTTTCTGTACCTATTGCAAAACCTCCATGTGGAGGACAGCCGTATCTAAAATAGTCGAAATACTCTTGTAATGTTTCAGTTTTGATTCCTCTCTCCTCTGCATTCTTTATTAGATGCTCTGTTCTGTGTTCTCGTTGTGCTCCCGTTGTTATCTCAACCCCCTTCCATAGCAAATCAAAACCAAGAGCGTATTCCTGATTGTGAGGATCTTTCATGTGGTAAAAAGCTCTTTTGTCATGAGGAAATTCTGTAACAAACAAGAATTCACTTCCACTCTCTTCTTCTACTATTTTAGAAAGAGCTCTCTCTTCTTCTGGAGAGAAGTCCCCATCATCCTTACTTGGAATATTTGCTTTTGCTAATTTTTCTTTTGCTTCCTTTACAGTTAAGTATTCAAATTTGTTTTGAGGTTTTTTAACTTCAATTCCAAAGAGTTCTTTAATTTGATCTCCAAATTTTTCTTCTATCTTTTCCAATGTGAAAGTAAGCATTTCTTCTTCAAAATCACAGACATCTCTAAAAGAATCTATATATGCCATCTCAATATCAAAACTGGTATATTCGGTTAGATGTCTAGTAGTGTAGGATTTCTCAGCCCTAAAAGCTGGTCCAATACTAAAGACTCTCTCAATATCACTAGCAATAGCCATCTGTTTATGGAACTGTGGAGATTGTGCTAAATATGCTTTCCTGTCAAAATACTTTACTTCAAAAACATTTGCTCCTCCCTCAGAAGCAACCCCTAAAATTTTAGGAGTATGAATTTGAATAAAATTATTTTGGATACAGAATTCTCTTAGCTTTTCAAAGAAAAAGGATGAAACTTCCACCATTAAACTATTTTTATTAGAGCGCAAATCAATCCACCTGTAATCTAATCTTTGTTCTAAAGCTGTAAGATTATTTTTATACTCTTCCTCTATAACAATGGGCAAAGGTGTTTCAGAAAGAGAATCTATGATTACTTCCTCTATCTCAACCTCATATCCTAAAGTTACCTGTTTTGCTTCTTTTACTAATCCTATGATGCTTACTATAGATTCGGGGGTTACAGATTTAAGTGTTTTTACTAGCTCCTTGTTATTTCCTTCCCAAGCAACACACTGTACGATTCCAGTTCTATCCTTGATCATTAAAAAAACTATTTTGCCTTGATTCCTAATTGTGCTAACCCTCCCTTGGATTCTTACTTGGTTACCTATTTTTTCTTTTAAATCAGATATTAAGACTCTTTCCATATTCGAGTATTATATATTATTCAAATTAACTTTTGTATCTAAAAGAACATTGTTGGGCTAGAAGAAGTATCTACTACCTCAGGAGCCTTCATTTCAATCTTGTCTTGGACAATATCGTAATTAATAGCTGGGTAGAAGAAATCAAAAGTTCCCTTTGTGTCATCATGAAATATTGCTTCTCCTGAAATTAAGTAAACAGGTTGGAGATACTCAAGCTCTTCTCTATCTTCAAAATAGACGATAAAGATATCTAAAATGATAAACTTTTTAACAGCTTTTGGCATGTAATCAACAACATCGTCAGCCCCTGTATTAGATAGGTAAACTAGACTTCCCTCGCCCTGCTGTATCATTTCAGTAGCATATTCTGGGTCTACTAGTTTATATGTCCCACATGCCTCTGCCGCAATAGGTCTGTATGTGTAATCTATTTGATATATTTTACTTACTCTTGTTGGGACTCCTGTAATAGTAGGACCAACATATACAGAAATATTAGCTCTTTGAGTTTGAGGAAAAGAAACTAAGGTGTTAAATGTAAATATGCCAAGCCTACCATCAGTTGCAGTACTTGTTTCTTCCGTTGGTTCTATTAAAGTTCTTCTGGAGAAATCTCGAACCATTTTTTCCGCATTCTCTATATTAGATGGTATTGTTATCATAGATTTAATTCTGATTAAATCTACCCTTATCAAATCAGCTTCTGCTAGAGAGTGAGCTTTACTAAAAGATCCATCAGGATTTATATTTATCAACGTAGTTCTGTGGTTACCACTAGTATAATCAGAAGGAAATACCCCTAAACTATTTAAAGCATTTACAGCTATTGATTTTGCTTCCTGTTCTGAAGGAAGAGCACTAGATGCTGAGCTTTCTCTCATAACGGAGGTATCTGTTTTAAGAGTAAAGTTAAGATTCTTGGCTTCCACTTCCAATGTTCTACCTGCTGCTCGGTCTGTCCACTTGTATCCTTGTGTACTCACCCTCTCTATAACATCAGGATCAAAACCCATTGCTTTTGCAAGTATTTTAGCGTCAGCTTGTGCAGTAAGAGATTGAGAGCGATTATTGAATTTGTAAACATTAATGATTTCAGGAAGAGAATCAATTTTTCCTGTATCTGTTTTAATGTCAAAGCTCAGCTCAGTTCCATCTGCAAACTGTAAGCTAGGTATTTGCAACCTGTTTTCCAAAAATTCTTCTTTGTGTTGGGTACAAGCGAAATTTGGCTCAAGGTATTGAGGCATTACGACTTCAATGTTGCTGTTCATCACTATAACGAGAATTATAATGACGACGATAATTAATGCTCCCAGAGCTATTACTCCTAATCTTTTTGTCCAGAATGATGCCTCGGTTAGAGTCATGCTATAATCTTATCACACTTAATTAAACTATCAACCAATATATTAACAGTATTACAATGAGAACTGAAGAGCAAAATATACAGTTAGCGGAAATGCTTTTTCCAAAAACTAAAAAAACAGCAAAAGATGTTTTTAATAGCTTTCCAAAAAGAAAACTTAAAGAGGGAGAAATGGTTTTAAGGTTTGCACCAAGCCCTACAGGATTTATTCATATTGGGAATATCTATACTGGAATGATATGTGTTAAGTTTGCAAAACAAAGCAATGGAGTTTCAATATTAAGAATAGAGGATACAGACAAGGAGAGAGAGATAGAGAATGGAGTGACTATGATCGTGGAGGGGTTAAAGGGTTTTGGTGTTGAGTTTGATGAGGGGATGATATCAGAAGATAAATGGGAGGGAGTTTACGGCCCATACATACAGAGTAAGAGGTTAGATATATATGAGGTTTTTGCTAAAGAGCTTGTGTCAAAAGGATTAGCATACCCCTGTTTCCTTACAGAGGAAGAGTTAGAAGATATGAGAAAGACACAATCAGAATTAAATGTAAGAACAGGCTGTTATGGTAAATGGAGTATATGGAGGGATGCAGATATCAATGATATTCAGGAGAGAATAAATAAAGGAGAGAAATTTGCGATAAGGCTTTACTCTAGAGGGAATTATGACAATACATTTGAGCTAGAAGATTTAACAAAGGGTAGAGTTACCATTAGAGAGAATGATATGGATGCGATATTATTAAAATCGGATCATTTTCCTACATATCATTTTGCACATCCCATTGATGACACCCTTATGGGTATAACTCACGTTCTTAGAGGAGATGAGTGGTTCTCTTCAGTAGCACTGCATATTGAAATATTTAATGCTTTAGGATTTACCTATCTACCGTATGCCCACCTATCTCCATTAATGAAGATGGATGATGGGAAAAAGAGGAAACTGAGTAAAAGGAAAGATCCAGA
>JAAZGF010000007.1 GCA_012511375.1 Candidatus Dojkabacteria bacterium
CTGGCTGTATCATCCCCTGTCCCTAATCGGCCTCCTCCGTTATTTCCCCAACAATATGCATTACCATCACTAGTTAAACCACAAGTATGATTGCCTCCTGTAGATATACTACTAAAGGTCACCCCTGATCCTCTATCACCCCTAACCACTAACTTAGGAAGGTTGTAACTGGTTGTATCATCCCCTATCCCTAATTGCCCTTGACCGTTATATCCCCAACAATATGCATTACCATCACTACCTAAACCACAAGTATGATAGAATCCTGTAGATATACTACTAAAGGTCACCCCTGTTACTTTATTCCCCTGAACAACTAACTTAGGAAGATTGTAGCCGGCTGTATCATCCCCTATCCCTAATTGCCCATAACTATTATCACCCCAACAATATGCATTACCATCACTACCTAAGCCACAAGTATGATTGAATCCTGGAAATATACTACTAAAGGTCACCCCTGCTACTCTATCCCCCTGAACAACTAACTTAGGAAGATTGGAACTGGCTGTATCATCCCCTGTCCCTAATCGACCTCCTCCGTTATCTCCCCAACAATATGCATTGCCATCACTACCTAAACCACAAGTATGATTGACTCCTGTAGATATACTACTAATTATTAATTCATTTATTGGAAATTCTCCCCCCTTATACCCCCTCCATAAAAGCAACCACTCCCTAAAATCTTCCATACTTATCTTCTTATCACCATTCAAATCACCTTTTGAATCAAATGTTGTATGATCATTCTTGTATGATCTAAATAGTTTAACCCAAATCCCAAAATCCTCCATACTAACCTTTTTATCTCCATTTAAATCAGCTTTCTCATACTCTGCAGGAAGTTGCCTATCAGAAGCCATACTTCTATCATCAAAACTTTTACCATTGGAAAGATAAAAGACACTCATTGTTAAACCCCCAACTACAAAACAGATTAAAACCGCTGAAAAAATTTTTTTACCTTTTACTGTTTTAAATATATTCTTCATTAAAACCTTTTCTCAAAATTTTTCTGCCTTGTACTTATTCTTCTTGTTTTAGCTTTATCTGTAAAAAAATCAAACCTAGAAAAAATAAAACCATACAAAACTAAGGAACCTCCTAATACTATATATTTTGTTGTATTATCTAATAAACCTGCCTGAGGAAGATTAGTGCCTGAAGAAGTTGTACTAGACTCTTCTGAAGAAACTGTATTAGACTCCATTGACAGTGTATATGTCCCTCCTGCCTTTGTGGCAGACTCAGGGTCTACTCTTGTTATACTATAAGTCGATGTTCCCGTATCCGTCGCTTTAAAATACAAGGTGGCAACTGTCCCACTATACACTCCTCCATCCATAAAAAAACATTCTATATTCAAAGTCCCTCCAGAAACAGTTGGTGTAAAAGATCCACACTTATTACCTGTAGCACGTACAAACTCAACAGGTCCAGTAAATGCAATATCAATATCAATTCCAATAAATTCATCTACTCCACTATCAACCTTTAACTCTATAGCTGTCTCAGATGGACCAATTGTTCCAGAACTTGGGGAAAGTAATACAGAGGTATAGCCCGCATTCACCTTGGTAACAAAAACAGAAGAAGAAAAAACAACTAAAAGGAGTACAAACATCTTCTTTAAGGGAGAATCTTCAATGGGCATATATGTTTTTATTTAAAGATTATCTATTCATCATAATCCTACATATACTTGTTTTTGTCAACGAAAATATAACAATATTTCTTTACTTCCCTATTTTTCTTTGATACTCTTTACTAATATATTATTCGATTTTTAAGATGAGAAAAATTATTAAAAAAACATTTTTTGTTACTTTAATTCTTCTCCTTTCTGCTAAGGCTACCCAAGCTGCTGTTGACCTTCAATTAAACAATTATGAATCAACACAAGAGGTATCTATTATTATTAATTCTAACGAGTCTCCAATAGTAGGAATAGAGCTACCCATTATCTTCTCAAATAATGTAGAAATACAAGAGGTTACAAAAGAAAATTATTGTGAGTTCTTTTTTAATGAAACAGTTGTGGAAAACAAACTTAACATAGAGTGCTTTAATAGTGAAGAAATAGTTATGAACGGAGTACTTGCAAAGATTAAATATACTACAGAATCTTCTGATTATTCTTTCTATATCCAAGAGACAGATGTAGACCTTGGAGGGGAGCAACTAGGTGTTGTTACTAATGTAAATAAACCCATCGTTGATAGCTCTGCAGATACAAATATAGAGAACAACATTGAAGAAAAGCAAATTTTTTGGGAGGACAACAAACTTTTTGTCCTTTTAGGAATTATTGCCGTTGTGTGCTTAGGAGTGATCCTGTTTCTTCTACTATCTAAATCTAAAGACAAGATTCCTAGCAATATTGAAGAAGCAGAAGGTTAATTCATAATCTTTCTCCTTAAAAGAAAGTTTCTCAGAATAAGTAAAGTCGCCTATTAACCCCTTTTAATGGTATAATAAATGTCGCTATGAAACAGGATTACATTAAGATAATAGGTGCAAAAGAGCATAACCTTAAAGATATTAATGTAGACATACCAAAAAACAAACTGGTAGTACTAACAGGAGTATCGGGAAGTGGTAAAACCTCTCTTGCTTTTGATACCCTCTATGCAGAAGGACAAAGAAGATATGTAGAATCCCTATCTTCATATGCTAGACAGTTCTTAGGAGTAATGAAAAAACCAGATGTAAAGTCCATTACAGGACTCTCTCCTGCAATATCAATAGACCAAAAGACAACCTCCACAAACCCTAGATCCACTGTAGGAACTATAACAGAGATATATAATCACCTCAGACTACTCTACGGACATGTAGGACAAGCTCACTGTCCTAAGTGTGGAGCCGAAATTCAATCTCAAACTATAGAAGAAATAACAAAAAAGGTGATCAATGCCCTAAAAGGTTCCACGCAAAAAATACAGGTAGTTTCACCAATCATAAAAAGCCGTAAGGGTAACTTTTCTTCCCTCTTCTCAAAACTATTAAATCAAGGCTTCCTCCGAATCATACTAGATGGAGACACATATGTACTTGATGACATTGATAATATTAAAATTGATGAAAACAAAAAACATACAATTGATTTAGTAATAGATAGATTAGACTCAAAAGATGCCTCTACTAAGGCCTTTCTGAAAAGATTAACAGACGCAGTTGAATTAGCAACTAACCAATCTGATGGAGAGGTTAAAATAATTACCGAGCAAGAGGAACTCTACTTCTCTGAAAGCAATACCTGTTTTAAATGTGGAATATCATATCCAAAGATAACTCCTGCATCCTTCTCCTTTAATTTGCCTGAAGGAGCATGCCCTGAATGTACTGGCATAGGAGTCCTTAAAGAGATAGATATAGATTTAATCTACAATCCACGATTAACAATATTAGAGGGAGGAATATTTCCTTGGGGAAATAGGACTACTAAGGATTCTTGGACCTCAAGAATATTAAATGAAATGGCAAAACAGCATAATTTTAACCTTAGTACCCCTATTGGTCAGTATCCCAAAGAGATTTTCGATCTAATATTTTATGGAAAGAACAGAAAACCTTTTTACAGCATACTTTACACAAACAGATATGGAAGGACTAATATGCATGAGGCTCAATATGAAGGAGTTATAGAGGAATTGAAAAAAAGATACAAAGAAACAACATCTGAATACTCTAGGATGGAGATAGAGAAGTATATGAGAGAGGACACATGCCCTCTCTGTAACGGAAAAAGATTAAAACCATATTCATTAATGGTTACTATAGGCAAAAAGAACATAAACGAGGTAACAGAAATCTCTATACTCCAAGCTAAAGAATTCTTAGAAAATCTTAAATTGAAGGGTAACAAAAATGAAATAGCCAAACCTATTATAAAAGAGATATTAACTAGATTAGATTTCCTCTCAAATGTAGGATTGGACTACTTAACCCTTTCAAGAAAGGCAAATACTCTCTCTGGTGGAGAATCTCAAAGAATTAGATTAGCATCACAGATAGGAACAGGACTTTCTGGTGTACTCTATGTCCTTGATGAACCCTCCATAGGATTGCATCAAAGAGACGTTTCTAAACTTTTAACCTCTCTTAGAAGCCTAAGAGACCAAGGTAATAGTGTCGTTATCGTAGAACACGATGCCGAAACTATGAGACATTCAGACTGGATTATAGATATAGGCCCAGAAGCTGGGAAGAAGGGAGGAGAGATAGTCGCAGAAGGGACATTTGAAGACATTAAGCATTCGTCATCACTGACTGCAAAATACCTCAACAAAGAGTTAATTGTTGGCAAAAACATCAAAAAGAGCAAAAAAGAAGAAACCAACAAAAGAATTAGGATTACTGGAGTTAAAACACACAACTTAAAAAACCTAGACGTAGAAATCCCTCTAGGTAAGCTGATTTCAATAACAGGCGTTTCTGGCAGTGGCAAGTCCTCCCTGATAGACAACACCCTTTTTCCCGCTTTAATGAACAAAATCATGAACGGGCGACAAGTTGAAGGAACCTACAGTGATATAGAAGGAGTGGAATATATAGACAAAGTGATAGGGATTGACCAGTCCCCTATAGGCCGAACCCCTAGATCTAACCCAGCTACCTATACTGGACTCTTCACTCCTATTAGAGAAATTTTTGCAAACACAAAAGAGGCACAAGCCAGAGGGTACAATCCTGGAAGATTTAGTTTCAATGTGAAGGGAGGAAGATGTGAAAAATGCAAAGGTGATGGACAGTTAAAAATAGAGATGCAGTTCCTACCTGATATGTATATAACTTGCGATGAGTGTCAAGGGTCTAGATACAACAAAGAGGCTCTACAAATAGATTTTAAGGGCAAAAACATCAATGATGTGCTCAAAATGACTGTAGATGATGCCTTACTTTTCTTTAAAAATATCCCTAGCATCAAAGGAAAGCTTGATATACTAAAGGAAGTTGGACTTGGATACATAGAGTTAGGACAATCTGCCTTGACCCTTTCAGGAGGAGAGTCTCAAAGAGTTAAATTGGCAAAAGAGCTCTCAAAAAGACAGGTCGGACATACTATCTACATTCTGGACGAACCAACTACAGGTCTTCACTACTATGATATTGACAAGTTAATGAGTATTCTTAAAGGACTGGTAAACAAGGGACACACCGTTATAATTATAGAACATAATTTAGATGTGATTAAACTTTCAGACTGGATTATTGATCTTGGACCAGAGGGCGGAGACAAAGGAGGAAAAATAATAGCACAGGGAACGATTGAGGATATAACTAATGAAAAATCAAGCTATACAGGACAATATTTAAAGGCTTATCTAGAAAACGGCTTTTAAAGCAATATTCTCACCTACGCCCTCTCACTCATATCGTTAACTTTATGTAACTCAAGAGCAAGAGAAGATATGAAACACCTACCAATATTTAAAATCTCTTCTATTAGATATTTTAAAATCCCTACTGTTCACATCCTAGTATACAAAAACTTTTACTTTAGGAACGCCACTATACTTCTGTTCAAAATTTTCCTGTTTAAATATTTAGTTTTATGAGTATATATTGATTGAACAAAAAGGAAATTTATTTTTTAGGAAATTTCGCAGAGTTTCACTAATATGATTTAGCAAAAATCCACTCTTCTGTTGACTCTTTTCCACAATATATGCATTTACCCAATACACCCTCTCCTTCTGTACGTAGACATCTGGTTGTTGCTTTTGTCTCATATTTGATGTTTTCTTCACACTCCTTTGAACCACACCAATTAGCCAAAGCAAAACCCTTGTTTTCAGAAAAGACTTTTTTAAACTCCTTGTACTCCTCTATTCTATGGGTTTTAGATATTAATAACTCTTTAGATTTTTCATAAAGCGAAGATTGAATTTCCTCTAACAACAGAACCACCTCATCTAGTACATTACCATATTTTACATTTCTCTTTTCAAGTGTATCTCTCCTTACAAGAACAACAGCACCCTCCTTCATTTCTTTTTCTCCTATTTCTACCCTTATCGGAATACCCTTCTTTTCCCATTCATTAAACTTAAATCCTACTGATACAAAATCTCTTTCATCTATCTTTACATTATCTATCTTTCTAGTTATCTCTTTGTAAACATCTTTTGTGTATCTTATAATCTTCTCTTTATTCAAATCCTTGAATATGGGAACTAGAACGACTTGAACAGGAGCTATGCTTGGTGGTAAAACTAAGCCATTATCATCACTGTGTGCCATTACTAGTGCACCTACCATTCTTGTGCTTACACCCCAACTAGTCTGCCAAGGATATTTTAGCTCTCCTTTTTTATCAGTATATTGAATATTAAAAACTTTCGAGAAGTTCTGACCTAGATTATGAGATGTCCCGAATTGTAATGCTTTTCCATCTTGCATCATTGCTTCTACCCCATATGTATCTACTGCTCCTGCAAATTTCTCAGACTCAGACTTCTTACCAAAATACATATCCATAGCTAAATATTGCCTAGCAAACTCAGTATACATAGCCAACCTACCTAATACCTCTTCTTTAGCTTCTTTCTGTGTAGAATGTACCGTATGGCCCTCCTGCCAAAGAAACTCTGTTGTTCTTAAAAATGGTCTTGTTCTTTTCTCCCACCTAACTATATTTGCCCATTGATTAAGTTTAAGTGGTAAATCTCTCCATGAAGTAATCCATCTGGAGAATGTGTCATACATTATAGTTTCGGATGTAGGTCTTACAATTAACTCTTCTTCTAGCTTAGATTCTGGATCTACTTCTACTCCCTTTCCATCCTCTGTTTCCTTTAGTCGGTGGTGTGTTACAATTGCACACTCTTTAGCAAACCCTTTTATATGACTTGCCTCCCTAGAGAGAAAAGATTTTGGGATAAAAAGAGGGAAATAGGCATTTTCTACTCCACTTTCCTTTATCATTTTATCTAACCCTTTCTGTATTTTTTCCCATATAGCATATCCATATGGCTTTATAACCATACAGCCCCTAACTGAAGAATTCTCTGCTAGCTCTGCTCTCTCAATGATATCAAGATACCATTGCGAATAATTTTCCCCTCTCGGTGTTATACCTTTCTCTGTCATAGTTGATATTCTACACTATATAGATAAAAGTTTTAAACTATCTTTGGTTCAAAGCCCCAATGTTCTGCAGCCTTTGCAAGGGCAGAATCAGGGTTCTCTATTATCCACTGATCAACATTTCCCCGACCTAATGCTAAATCCTTAGCCTGTACAACTGCTTCCACACCAGCTTCTATTCCCCAAGGATGACCTAAAACTCCTCCCCCACACTGTAGGATAATATCCTCTCCAAGTTGATATATTGATTCATGCAAAGTACCTGGATGTAAACCTCCAGAGGCAACATGCCATACGGGCTTCATCCCATACCAATTCTGCCCTAGAGTAATCGATGTTTCTGGAGTAATATCTAATTGTAAAGCATCCCTTATGAGCTTTGGCTCCCCATAGTTCTCCATTTTTGTTTTAGGAGCCCCCCCATGTAAAGCATCTACACCTAAAAGCCTCATTATTTTAGCTTTTGCTACCATGGACATAGAGAAGCTAAAGATTTCTCCCTTATCATATACTCCAGGACCTGATTCTCTACTAAAAAGACTGTGCATAGCCCTATGAGCATGTATTGCTAGTCCTGGATTCTTTAATCTCATACTGTGAACTGCACTATATCCAGTTGTGACAACATCCATCATCATCCACCTTCCTCCCTGTGCCTTAATCTTATCTGCTCTGGATATCATAGTATCTATACTTGAGTGAGTTACATTACAAAGATAAAATTTCTTCTTACCACTCTTTTTCTCTACCTCCCTTCTAACCTTATGTACTAACTCACATCTCTCATCAAACCTATTAAAAGAAAGATTTGTTAAATTTTCATCATCCTTAAGACCGTGATACTCCCCTTTTGCTGCAGTAAAAAGTATCTTGGCTAATTCCGCTTGCTCCTTTGCAGTTCTCCCTATTTTAGGTTTAGCAACAGTTATAAGCAATGGACCCTCCTCTACCAGTAACATTTCTCTAACCCCATCAACACCAAACTGAGGCCCTGGGAAAGCCTCTACCATCGGCTTAGGAAATCTAATGTCTAAACACCTAATAGCTTTAAGCATCTTCATCCCCCCTATATTCCCCACAATACCAGCCAAAAGACCAGACATATTATCCAATTCAAACAAACCCACCTTGTATGCAATCTTAAATGTCTTGTACTTCGGTTCCAAATCAAAAGCTATTGCCCTCATCTTGTCAGCCATCTTAACTCCT
This sequence comes from Candidatus Dojkabacteria bacterium, assembly GCA_012511375.1. Lineage (GTDB taxonomy): Bacteria > Patescibacteriota > Dojkabacteria > SC72 > SC72 > UBA2177. Next base: position 8,305 of record JAAZGF010000007.1, read on the forward strand.
GAATCCCTTCCATCATAGACCTTGGTCCATGTCCCTGTAGAGCTCTCTGCCGCACAAGCAGCCACTACAGTCTCAAACTGATCCATCCCAATACCATCTGCTAATTCAATATCTAAATATGTTATTACATAATCCCGATCTGCATTCTCTGGCTTCCAACCTTTTGGAGCTATGTATCTTTTCGAGTATGCATCATCCTTTGGGGCTTTTTTAAACATTTACCTAACTAATTATATTAAATAGCCAGAGATTAGTTGTACTTCTTTAAGGTATTTTTCTCTAGGCAGTTCATACAAAGTACATGTGTAAACTAATCAATATTCCTACAAATAGAGATAATTGTCAATTACAGAAATTTTAATTTAGTCTCTACCTTTTCAATATAGGGGGCCCGTTTTCTTTCAGTATAATGCTTTATCGCCTTTTCATAGAAAACCTTTGCTTCTTCTC
>JAAZGF010000097.1 GCA_012511375.1 Candidatus Dojkabacteria bacterium
GCTCGGTATAGTATGCTTGTAAAGTTTGATATAACTGATCTGCAGCATTCTGATGTGCTACTCTGTTAGCTCTGTTAATAGCATATCTACCCGCAGCAATACCAATAACCATAAGGATTATTAATATTCCCATAACAATAAGCATCTCTACAAATGTAAATGCTTTATAGCTCTTCCTTGTCATCATATATAAGACAGTTTAATTTAATTAAATATAATTTACACAACATTTTGACCCTTGTCAACTCTTAACCAACAACTGTTGCTAATTGGAACATAGGCATATATACAGCTACAGCAATAAAACCAATAGCTAAGCCCATTATAACCAAAAAGACAGGTTCTAACAAAGAAGAAAGATTACTAGTTGCTGTATCTACCTCCTCTTTGTAATATTCAGCAACCTTTGCCAAAACAGAATCAATCTCTCCTGTCTCTTCTCCTACAGCTATCATACTGCTAACTAACAATGGATAATATTCACTTCTAGCAATAGGTATTGCTAATGGACCCCCTTTTTCCACTTCATTCTTCGCTTCTTCTAGAGTTTCTCTAAACATTAGATTACCTAAGGAACTAGCCGTTAAGTCAATAGCCTTAATTATTGGAACTCCACTACCTAGAAGTAAAGAAAGAATTCTAGTAAATTGTGATAATTGTATTTTAGATAAAATAGTACCCAAGCTGGGAACCTTCAATAGCAGTTTATCAATGTTCCTTTTCCCTTTCGGAGTATCCTTGTAGTATTTAAAACCTACGACTAGTACTAAAATTACACTTAAAATTACCCACCAATAGTTGATAAAAAAGTCACTCATTGACATAAGAAATCTAGTTGCAAAGGGTAACTCTGAACCAAAGTCTTTGTACATATCTGCCATAGAAGGAACTAAAACAAGCATCATAAGGACAATAACAGCAACTATTACTATCAAAATAATGGCTGGATAAATCATAGCAGATTTTATTTTTCTTGTAAGAGCATTCTTTTCCTCTAATTCTACAGCTATCTTCTCTAGAATATTTTCTAAATTACCACTTTCTTCTCCTGCCTCTATGAGATTAATTGTAACTTGATCAAACACATCCTCTTCTACCCTGAAAGAATCTGCCAAAGTTTTACCTGACTGAATAGAGGCTAATACATTTTGTAAAATCTTCTTAAACTTAGGATTAGAAGCTTGTTGTATCATAATCTCTAAAGACCTTGTTAAAGGTAAACCTGCACCTACCATTGTTGCCATCTGCCTCATAAAAATAACTTTCTCCTTCATTGGTATTCCCCCAACATTTATTTCTGAAAGTTTCTCGAAATCTATTCCCCCTGCCTCTTTCAAAGAAACAACTATCAAGCCCTGATCATGAAGAGCATCTGTTGCAGAAGCTATATTTTTTGCCTCTAAATTCCCATCTACCACCTTACCTTGTTGATCTCTAGCAGAGTATTTGAATTTAGCCATATACTATGTTTTTAATAATCTTAAAACTTCTTCTGGATGTACAGAGTACTCTTGTGCTGCCTGTACTGTTATCACCCCCTCTCTTACAAGCCCAACCAAAGATTTTTCCAAATACACCATACCTACATCTGCACTTGTTCTAATGACATTATCTACCTGGTGCATTTTACCTTCCCTTATTAGATTCTTGATAGCAGAATTGTTAAGCATAATTTCAGATACAGATCTCCTGCCTCCCTTTTCCAAAGGAATTAATCTCTGTGCTACTACAGCTTGCAAAGTATTCGCCACCTGAGTTCTAACCTGCTGTTGTTGATTTTCTGGAAATACATCTATTATCCTATCCAATGTTTGAGCTGCACTATTGGTGTGTAAAGTAGCAAATACTAAATGACCCGTTTCAGCCAAAGTAATAGCGGCAGCTATAGTTTCAAAATCTCTCATTTCTCCTACTAGAATAACATCAGGATCTTGTCTCATTACACTCCTCAAAGCTATTTGCCAAGAGTGAGTATCATCATTCATTTCTCTTTGATCTATTAGTGCTTTTTTCCCTTCGAAGATATACTCTATTGGGTCTTCTATTGTAACTATATGACAAAACCTAGTCCTATTTATATCCTCTAATATGGCTGCAAGGGTAGTACTTTTACCATGTCCTGTGGGCCCTGTCACTAGAATTAAACCCTGTTTAAGTTTCGCAAACTGATGATACATCTGTGGTAGCATTAATTCTTCTATTGTTTTAATCCTTGTTGGAATTAATCTAAATGCAGCTGCTAAACTTTTCTTTGTATAGTAGGCATTAACTCTAAATCTTGCACTATTAGAACCCTCATATGAATATGCAAAATCTATTTCCCTATTTACCTCTAACAACTCTTTTCTTTCATCTGTTAGAACGGAAAAGATTAACTCTTCAACATCCTCAGGATTAAGAATATTTTCTTCTAAAGCAAGTAATTCTCCATCTATTCTAATAATTGGAGGATATCCTGTAGAAATATGCAAGTCTGAGGCATTTCTGCTAGTAGCCTCTCCTAGCAATTTCTCCATAGTCAAAACGCCTGTTGTTGAAACACTGTTTTGATGTATTGCATCTGTAGTAGGAGTAACCTCTTTTAAATCCTTTTTCTCTTCTTGAAGTTGTTCTTCTTTAGCTGACTCAGCAACTTCCTCTTCCTTAACTTCCTCTTCTGATACTACTTTCTTAGGTCCTGGCATAACAGAATCCAATGTCTCTCTAAATTTGGGTAAATCTGAGGGAAGTGGGTCAAAATCAATATTTTGAGGAATTGTAGTAACCACAGACTCTGAAGTATTTTCGGCATTTAGGTTAGGTAAAGGAGTGGGTTGATGCACATATGTTTCTTCCTTTGGAGTTTCCTCTATCTCAGGTTCCGGAATCTCTGGTTCTGAAGGCACTTGATCCTCCTTAATTATTGCTTGAATATTCTCTTTAAGCTCATCCATTCTTGCCTGATCATTACTAGGGACAACAGGTGGCTGTTGTGGGCTAGGGGAGGTTTGATTTTGTGCCCCTACCTGTGATTGTGAAAAATCAGGATAGTTGAACTGAACATTTTGATTGTTCTGTTGGGCAGTATTTTGATCCATATTTATTTATACCACAAAATTATTCTTTTGAAACTCTTAAAACTTCTTCTAGAGTAGTAATACCTTCTAATGCTTTTAGAACACCATCTTGAATCATAGTCAACATACCATCTTCAATGCCAGCATTCCTGAGATCAGCATCTGTAACATTTTCCATAATCATTCTACTTATCTTATCGTTAACATCTAATACTTCAAAGATTCCAATTCTTCCTGAATACCCAGAACCACCACACCGGTCACACCCTTCTCCTTTATAGAGATATATTACCTCACTTCCATCGGGACCTATCTCTGGAGCTCTCATTGCCTGATGGCCATTCTCTCCCTCTACTGATTTAGAAGCAGCAACCCTTTTTATATAATCCACTAGATTGAAATCTTTAGCTCCTTTCATTGTTTCTAAAACGGTATTAAGCGCTTCCTTTGAAGCAGGATATGCCTTTATACAATTTTCACAAATTCTTCTTGGTAATCTCTGAGCTGCAACTACACGAATAGTAGATGCTAAAAGATATGGTTCTATACCCATATCCAAAAGTCTAGGGATGGCAGCGGGAGCACTATTGGTATGCAAAGTAGAGAGAACTAAATGACCAGTCAAAGATGCTTGAACTGCTAACTGAGCCGTCTCCTCATCTCTAATCTCTCCGACCATCACTATATCCGGATCTTGCCTTAAAACAGACCTTAGTCCATTTGCAAAGGTTAGTCCTACATCTGGATTAATCTGAATTTGTGTTACTCCAGGGACTCTAATCTCTACAGGATTTTCCAAAGAAATTATATTAACCTTTGGGTCATTTATCTTTATCAAAGAGCATGCCAAAGTTCTAGTCTTACCACTACCTGTAGGACCTGTCACCAACATTATTCCATTAGTTACACTCAAACTATCTGTAAAGAGCTTGTACGCATTCCCTCTTAGCCCAGTATTCTCCAATGTTATATCAGTCGTCTCCGACTCAAGTAGCCTCATAACAACTTTCTCTCCCTCTATAGTAGGCATTATAGAAATACGAAGATCTATCTTTGCATTACCTATCTTGATAGGAAATCTTCCGTCTTGTGGTAGCCTCTTCTCGTCTATTTTAAGGTTTGAAAGAATCTTTATCCTTGAGACAATAGCTGGTCCTAGATTTTTTGGTAAAGAGAGCCTCTCTGTCATCACTCCGTGAATCCTAAAACGGACTCTTACTCTTTTTTCAAGTGGCTCTATATGAATATCCGAAGCTTTTGATGTAACAGCATACTGAAGCATAGAGTTAACTATTCTTGCAACTGGTGCAGAGGAGAGGTCTGAACTAGAAAAAAGATTTGGATCTTCCTTAATCTCTGTAACTGGCATCTCTACATCCTCCAAAGCCTCTGTTACCTCAGAGCTCATCACATCACCAACCCTTCTCTCTAAAACAGAATCAATACCTCCTTTTGTTGAAATATATACTTGAATCTTAGTGTTGGGAGGATACCTACGCTGTAAAGCCTGTGTCGCCTGTATATCAAAAGGATCCTGCATAGCTAATTTAACATACGTCTGTCCTCTTTCAAAAGGTACTGCTCTATACCTATACAAGCTATCTATATTTACTTCTGCAATAATACTTTCACTTATTGCCATACTCTTTAAATCCACATATGGAATATTGAAAATTTCAGATTTACCTTTAGCTATCTCTTCTGGATCAACTACACCCAAATCTTCAATAATTGCCTCTTCTGTTTTTTGAGTACGAGTTCTTTCTAGAAGAACATTTCTCACATCTGTCTCCTTTAATAATCCTTTGTTCTGAAGATGTTTTAGTAAGGAAGTTCCTACTGGCATGGGGCAGATTTTACACAAATTATTCTCTCTTCAGTTTATGCCAATCTGTAATATATGTAAAGAGGCACACGCCATATGATAGAATCAAGATATGACATATATCATAGTAGGAAAATCAAAGGAGAATCAAAATCTCACACTCCAAGAGGCTCTTAAAAGACTCTTTGGAAAGGATTTAAAAAACTCGCCAGATGTACATATACTTAATCCAGAAGAAGAGAACAGTATTGGAATAGAGGAAGTAAAAATTTTCCAGAAAGAGATGATGTTCAAGCCTTTTGAAGAGAAATTTCAAGCTGGCATTATACTAGAAGCAGAGAAACTTACTCACCAAGCTCAAAATGCATTGCTTAAAACACTTGAAGATACCTCTGCCTACTCTGTTTTTTTTCTATGTGTAGATAATGAAAAAAATCTCCTTCAAACCATCAACTCTAGAAGTCAAATCATTTACTCTTCGGCAATCCTAGAGGTACAAGATGAGACCGAAGAGGAATATTTAAACGACATCCTTGATTTAGACTTGAGAGAACAATTTGAGATTATCGAAAAATACTCTCAAGACAGAAACCTTTCGCTTGAATTTATAAATTCAGTGGAAAAAATATTTCATAAGAGGCTTGAATTAGATATTAAAAATGGTAACATTGATGAGTCCAAAAAGAACAGCGCCTTTTTAAATATAGTTCAAGAAAGCAGAGAAAAAATATCTGCAAACTGTAATAGGAGACTTACTTTAGAAGCTATGATAATACAACTAAGAGCTTAACTTTTAAGCTAAAATCAGCTAGAATGTATAGTCCCCGTCGACAACTTTTAAATTACAAAATCTAGATAAATATGGCTGTACAATCGAAGTACAAAGTTTCAGACATTCAAGTATTAAAAGGCTTAGAGGCAGTAAGAAAAAGACCTGCTATGTATATTGGTTCTACTGATACTAATGGCCTTCATCATATATTTACCGAAATTTTAGACAACTCAGTAGATGAAGCTATTGCTGGATACTGTGACAATATATGGGTAACCTTAAACAAAGATGGTTCTATTACTGTTAGGGATAATGGTAGGGGAATCCCTGTAGACAAGCACCCTGAGACAAAAGTTTCGACCTTAGAGACTGTAATGACAAATTTGCATGCAGGAGGAAAATTTGAAAAGGGAGCTTACAAAGTATCAGGAGGATTACATGGAATTGGAATGAAATGTACAAACGCCCTTTCAGAATGGATGATTACTACCGTTCACTTTGATGGGGGAACATATCAACAGGAATACGCAAGAGGAGTTCCTAAAGAACCCGTTAAAAAGATAGGTGATACAAAAGAGTCTGGAACAGAACACACCTTCTTGCCAGACAAAGAGATATTTAAAGATGCGTTTTTTAGCTTCGATACTATAGTCAAAAAATGCAGACAACATGCATATCTAACAGCTGGCTTAAAAATCACAATCATAGATAATTCTAATGACAAAAAGAGAAAATATGCACTGTACTTTGAAGATGGAATTAAATCATATGTTCAATTCTTAAACCTCGAGAGTAAAACAGTAGGAGAAGATCCTTTCTACATGAAGAGTGAAGAGGATGACATTGTAGTAGAGGTGGCTCTTCAATACACAGATGGAATGGAAGAAAATGTCCTTTGCTATACAAATAATATTATTAATCCAGAGGGAGGAACTCACTTGGCAGGTTTTAGGACTGCTATAACTACCGCATTGAATGGCTATGCACAAAAGTCTGAGCTCTTAAAGGGAGTGGATGGTACTTTAAATGGTGCTGATGTTAGAGAGGGTTTGACTGCAATAATATCAATAAAAATTGCCGACCCTCAATTTGAAGGACAAACTAAAATTAAACTAAACAACAGAGAGGTAAAAAGTGTAGTCGCAAAAGTAGTAAGAGATGGGCTACTAACATACTTAGAAGAAAATCCTCAAGAAGCTAAAAATATAGTAGGAAAAGCCGTACTGGCCAACAAGGCAAAAGCTGCTGCAAAGGCAGCTAGAGACGCCGTTATTAGAAAGAGTGCTTTAGAATCAACGACTCTACCTGGTAAACTAGCAGATTGTACAAGTAGAGACCCCAAAGAGAGTGAACTCTTCATAGTAGAAGGAGATTCTGCAGGAGGCTCTGCAAAACAGGGTAGAGATAGACATACTCAAGCGATTCTTCCTTTGAGAGGAAAGATTATGAATACACAAAAATACAGAGTAGATAGAGTACTTACAAACAGTGAATTCAATGACATAACAACAGCTCTAGGTGTGGGAATAGGGGAGACTTTAGATACTAGTAAAATCAGATATTACAAAATAATAATAATGAGTGATGCAGATGTAGATGGGTTGCACATTACCACTTTAGTACTTACGCTACTTTTCAGATTTTTTAGACCTTTAATAGAGGAGGGATATGTCTATGTAGCACAACCTCCTTTGTACAAAGTAGAAATCGGGAAGAAGAAATACTATTTCCTAAATGATGAAGAGAAGAGTAAATTTGTTAACGAAGCAAAAGCAAATGGGAAAGAACCAGTAGAGAACAGATTTAAAGGTTTAGGAGAAATGAATCCAGAACAGCTATGGGAAACTACTATGAATCCTGAAACCAGAGTACTTAAAAAGATAGAGATAGAGGATGCAAAAGAAGCAGACAAAATATTTGAAATGCTAATGGGAACAGAGGTTCCTCCTCGAAGAAGGTTCATACAAATGCATGCAACAAAAGCTAACTTAGATATTTAGATTAAAACTTAAAATAAATAAAGAGAAAGCCCTTAATTATATGGATACACAAATAGAGAAAAAAGAAGAAGAAAATGAGAACCTAACTCCTGCCACTCCTATGAAAGCAGGAGAAATATCTCACACCTCCATCATTGATGAGATGAAGGCTAACTACCTAGACTACTCTATGTCTGTTATCGTCTCCAGAGCACTACCAGAAGTAAAAGACGGGCTCAAGCCATCGCAAAGAAGAATCCTTGTAGCAATGAACGACTTGGCCTTAACACCTAAAGCTCATTACAGAAAATCAGCGAAAATATCAGGAGATACTTCTGGTAACTACCATCCACATGGAGAATCAGTGATATACCCAACATTAGTAAAGATGGCCCAAGACTTCTCTACCAGATATCCCTTAATAGATGGACAAGGAAACTTCGGTTCAATAGATGGAGATTCTGCAGCGGCAATGAGATACACAGAAGCAAGAATGGGGAAAATAACACCAGAATTAATAAAAGATTTAAACAAAGGAACTGTTACCTTTATTCAAAACTATGATGGTACAAGGCTAGAACCAACAGTGCTACCAGCTCTCTTCCCAAATGTCTTGGCAAATGGAAGTGATGGTATAGCTGTCGGTATGGCCACAAAAATACCCCCACACAATCTAACTGAGCTAATTACTGCACTACAAAAAATGATTTCCTTGGGAAACAAATGGGAAGGAAATGCTGTTTACAATGAATTAAGAAAAAACAAGGAGTCCAAAGAAATAACTCCTACGCTTCTAAATTCAAAACCTCTAGATTACTTAGAGAACTATGTAGAACACAATGATCTACCCTTACAAAACAATATTGAGTTACTGAGGAAGAAACTAATAGATGAAGAGCAAACCTTGTACCCTGAATTTAAGTCCGATATTACCCCTTTAGATTTAATAGAGATAATACCTGGTCCTGATTTCCCTACAGGAGGAATAATCTATGATCAGAAAGAAATTCTTAATGCATACGCAACAGGTAGAGGAAGAATATTACAAAGAGCAAAAGCATCCATAATAGAGGGCAAAAAAGACAGATACAACATTATAGTAACAGAGATACCATATCAGGTTAACAAAGCTTACATGGTAGAGAGAATAGCTGATTTGGTAAAAGAGAAAAAGATAAAAGGAATTGCTGATATTAGAGATGAGTCTAATCGAGAAGGAATGAGAGTAGTAATTGTTCTCAAGAAAGACGCACAACCTAAAGCTGTTTTAAACAAGCTTTACAAATACACAGAGATGCAGAAGGCATTTAATGCTAATACTATTGCATTAGTAGAACAAGAACCAAAAACTCTTCCCTTAAAAAGAATTTTAGAGCTATTCCTTTCCTTTAGGTTTGCAGTAACTATTAGGAGATATGAGTTTGACCTAGCAGAAGCAAGATACAGAGGACATATCTTAGAGGGCTTGTTAAAAGCATTAGATTTGCTAGATGAAGTGATAGAGACTATAAGAAAGTCTAAGACACAGGATAGTGCTAAAACTAACTTAATGGACAAGTTTGGTTTTACAGAAGTACAGGCACAAGCAATATTAGATATGCAATTGAGAAGACTGGCCGCTTTAGAAAGAATGAAGATACAGAATGAACACAAAGAGATAAAAGAGAAAATAAAAGAATACAATGAAATATTAAGTAATCAAGAGAAGATTTTAGAGGTTATAAGCAAAGATCTAGAAGAAGTAAAAGAGAGACATGGAGATGAGAGAAGAACAAAGGTCGTAAAAGGAAAAGTAAATGAGATATCAGAAGAGGACATGATTGCCTCAGAAGACACCTTGGTAACAATTACTCATTCAGGATATATTAAAAGAGTAGCCCCAAGTACATATAAAGCACAGCATAGGGGAGGGAAGGGAGTATCTGGAGGTAATACAAAAGAGGGAGACTTTATCGAACATGCATTTCTATGCAATACCCATGATGAATTATTAATGTTTACCAATATGGGGAAGGTTTACAACCTTAGAATATTTGAAATACCTGAACTAGAACGAACTGCAAAGGGTTTGCCTTTAGTAAATCTTGTACAGCTTGATCAAGACGAAGTTGTTACTTCTGTATTAACAAGGAATCCAAAAGGAAAGATAAAGGAAGAGGAAGATAAACAGATGAGTTATAAATATTTCCTAATGGTTACAAATAAAGGAATTACGAAAAAAACAAAAATAGAGGAGTTTGCAAATATAAGGGCAAACGGCTTAACTGCAATAAAGTTAGATAAGGAAGATCAGCTTACTTGGGTGAAACCAACTACAGGGGAGAGTGAAGTTATTATAATCACTCAAGAAGGGAAATCTATTAGATTTAAAGAGAGTGATGTTAGACATATGGGAAGAAGTACTAAGGGAGTTATAGCTATAAAATTCAAAAGAGAGTCTGATGCTGTTGTAGGTATGGGGATAGTAGGAAA
>JAAZGF010000098.1 GCA_012511375.1 Candidatus Dojkabacteria bacterium
ATCTCTGCCTCAGAATTGTATGATTTTGGTAATTCTTCCATAGTAATATGGCATTATATCAGGAAGAAGGGAGGAGAGGAAAGAGAACCCCCTCCACAAATCTACATAAATATGCTAGAATACAAAAGTTTTAACCCTCTTTCTTCTTTTTCCTCACACAATCATCTTTAAACCTGTATAATTTAACAGGTTTGAGAAATATTATATTTAAGAAATTGAAATGAACAAGAAAAAATACAATAAAAGAGAGAGAGAAGACATACTACAACTATGTACTCTCTCAGGTACAAGTGAAATAGGGAGAAATTCCAACTTTGTACAATATGATAATGAGATAGTAATGATAGATGCTGGATATTCATTTCCTGGACAGGAGATGTATGGTATCGATTACGCTATACCCAATACAAAATATTTAAAAAGAAATAAAGAAAAGGTAAAAGCCATTCTAATAACACACGGACATTTAGACCATATAGGGGCTTTAAGGTGGATACTTCCAGATTTAGATTACCCTCCCATATATGCTGGTGGTTTTGCTAAAGCATTGATTGAGGCAAAACTAAAAGAATACAAAATGGAAAACAAAGTTAAAATTATTGGAATAGACAGAAAATCAAGAATACATATTGGTAAAAACTTTAAAGCCACCTTCATAGGCATAAATCACAGCATACCAGATGCTTTCTCTATCTTTTTAGAAACCCCTAAAGGTAATATCTTTTTTTCAGGAGATTATAAATTTGATAAGACACCTGCAAATGAGCCAGAGAGTGACTATGCCAAACTTCAAAGCTTAAGGGGAAGAATCGATCTTGCATTAATGGAAAGCACTAATGCCTCTGTACCAGGGAAAGCACCTTCTGAGACAGAAGTGTCTGATAACTTAGAAAGAATCATCTCTAAACATGATGGTCGAGTCATTGTCTCTGCGTTCTCTTCTCTCATCACTAGGCTGTACTCTTTAATAGAGATTGCAAAAAAGACAAACAGAAAAATTATACTTTCAGGAAGAAGCTTAGAACAAACAATAGAGATTGCTAGAGAGAAAAGATACATCAATATAGAGGACAAGTACATAATCAAGGAAAGAGAGATAAATAAATATCCAGAAAAAGAGTTATTGATACTTTGTACAGGGAGTCAAGGAGAAAGATTTGCAGCATTAAATAGAATTTCTTTGAATGAGCATAAATACATTAAGCTTAAAAAGAATGATTTAGTGATTCTCTCTTCCTCAGAAATCCCTGAGAATGTCGACAAAATTGAAGATATGACGGACAGACTATTAACTTTTGGTATAGAACTAGTTAAAGATACCGATGACAACAAAATACACTCCACAGGACACGGTAATCAGGAGGACATGAAAATGATGGTCGAGTTAACAAAACCCAAGAGTATTATGCCAGTACACGGCTCCTTAACATTTAGATATTTTCATAAAAAGAATCTAATAGGGTGGGGATTCCCTGAAGAAAAGATCTTACTTACAGAAGATGGGCAAACGTGGCAATACAATGGAATCTATTGGATAAAAGGAAAGAAGATAGAATCAAAACCAATCTTAATTGATGGGTTTGGAGTAGGAGATATAGGGGATGTTGTATTAAAGGATAGAAAACAGTTGTCTGAATTTGGAATGTTTTCAGTTGTAATTAATCTAAGCTCTAAAAACAAAAAAATGCTTGGGAGGCCTCGATTCCTTTCAAGAGGTTTTGTTTACCTAAAAGGCTCACAGCCATTACTCAAAGAGATAGAAAACTTAATAAAAGATATACATAGAAAATGGCAAAAGGATTCAGAAAAGAAAAAGAAATACGAAGAGAAAGAATTAATAAAAGCTATTGAAAAAGATTTAGGTAAGTTTCTTTTCAAAAAGACAGAAAGAGAACCAATCATACTTGTTGCGATTATCTAAAGGCTCTACAATTACCGCAAATATGCTATACTTTCCATATGCTAAACCTGCCTTTTTTAAAAATAGCTTCAAGAAGAGATCTAGTTGAGTACGATAAAAATATTGTTGCATTAGATATAGGGACAGAGCAGTTAAAAAGCGTCCTTTTTTCTGTTAATGAGCTTGGTGTTGATATTAAAAAGATATCTAGAGTAGAGCAACAACAGCATGCTATGAAGAGCGGGATTATTAAAAATTTAGATACTGTATTAGAAAATTGCAGATTAGCTATCTCCGAGTTAAATGACCGACTAACACAGGAAGAGTTTCCAAAAAGTGTGGTAATGGGAATTGCAGGAGAGTATATTCAAGGAGTCTCTATCGTTGTTAATTATCAAAGAGAGGAAAACTACGAGAAAGAAGTGACAGAGAAAGAGGAAAGGAAAATATTGACACAGATTGAGAAGAAAATAGAGGACAGCGGAAAAGAGGATTTAAGTCAACGAGTTGGTTTAACAAATGAAGATATTGAAATATTACATATAACGCAAACAGGATTAGAGATAGGGGGAATGCCAGTAGATTCTCTAGTAGGATACAAGGGTAGAAATGTTAAATTAAACTTCTATGCATCTTTTGCCCCAAAGACATACACAGAAGCTCTTAAAAAGGTGGCTGCTGAGCTTAAAATGGATGTGCTAGGTATTGTCTCTCAGCCCTTTGCAGTTGCTAGGGCGTATGCCGGATCTAGCAACAAGGACTTCTCTGCTATATTCGTTGATATTGGAGGAGGAACAACTGACATTGCAATCGTAGAAAAAGGAAATGTAGTTGAGACAAAGATGTTTGCTTTTGGAGGGAGAGCGTTTACAAAAGAAATCTCCAAAGTTCTTGATCTAAAATACAGGTTTGCAGAGCAAAGAAAGATTAAGTACTCTGAAAGAGAGTTAAACAAGGAACTAGCAAGAGATGTGCAAAAAGTAGTATACCCCGTTGCAAAATTATGGATGAAAACTTTAAGCTCTGCATTTACATACTGTGATGATATCTCCTCTTTTCCTACCGATATCTATCTATGTGGAGGAGGAGCGTTACTCCCTGAAATAAAGGAGGTGATGTTAGAGTTTCCATGGAAAAGATATTTACCATTTCCTGTAGTACCTAGGATAAACTTTTTCACTCCTGAGAAGCTAGAAACTATTAAAGATAATAGTGGGGATTTAAGACATATTTCGGATATTACTCCTGCATCTTTAGCTAAGTTCATATATGATACTGAGGTTAAAAAATAGTATGGATGAAGAGAAAAAAATAACAAAAATAATTGTTAACAAAGAAGATGAGTTAACTGATTTGGTCAGCTCCATTCTTGAAGCTCCAAATGAGAGAATAGTTCTTACCTTCGCAGAAGAAACTGATCTTTTAATAAGTCCTATAAATTTAAAAGTTTTACTAGAGACTGCTGACGAGAGAGAAAAGCTACTTGTTGCCCAAATTATTAAAAACCCCACAGGGTTAAGAAATGCTAATCTTGCAGGACTTACAACTATAGACACTCCCTCATTTCCAGAAGAAGAGGTTTGGGAGAAAGAACAAGAAAGCAAAATAAAGAGGTTGGCTCCTTCGAAAAAAGAATTTGTTAAAAAAGAAATTCCTGTTGAGGAAGAGCCAGATGTTTCTGATTTTAAAAGGAAAATAGATGAAGCCATCGAAAGGAATAAAGAGAAAGTAGAGGGCGTAGAACAAGATGAAAATCTTTTCATCTCTCTTGATGAGGACATCCCAGTAAGTAGTAGAGAGAGAATACCTCAAAGTAAAGAACAAGCCGAGGATATCCAAGAGAGAAAAGAAGAGGAGATAGAGAAGGAACCAGATCTTTCTTCTATTGATTTTAGGAAAAAAACAGAGGAACAAGAGGAAAGGAGAGAGGCAAGAAAAGCAGCTCTTTCGTCTTTTACTTTAAAAGTAAAAGATTTTTTTAAGAAAATTCCTCTTCCTGACAAATTCAAAAAAATAGCCCCCATTATTGGACTCTCTGTTGTGTTACTTCTTGCTCTAATTACTTTCATATATATAAATACTGCAGTGATTGCAAAAGTAGAAATATATATAGAAGC